>CAZBLL010000066.1:0-7833 GCA_964492625.1 uncultured Synergistaceae bacterium | reverse complement strand
GGATAACGATATTATTGAAAGCCACAAAGCCCGTTATCCTTTCCCGGACAAGCGGAAAGGATTATTATAGTAGCGAAAAAGATTGAAACGATTACGGAGGGCTTCCAATGTGGACCGTTGAAGAAGGTATTGAGGCGCTCAGAAGGTATGGTTCCAAAATAACGGCGCAGAGAGTCGCCATTCTCTCGCTGCTGGAGAATCGTACGGATCATCCTTCCGCCGAACAGATTTTCAAGGAAATGAAGGTAGAGTTTTCCACTATATCCTTTGCCACCATCTACAGCACGGCCCAGCTTTTCGAAAAAGCGGGGCTCATACAAATACTTACTGTCGACAACAAACGGATACTGCTCGACCCCAACCCCAGACCACATGCTCACTTCCGTTGCAATAACTGCGGCCATCTGGAGGACGTCTTCATCAACGAAGATATTATTCAGAAGCTGCAGGCGTCGTCGCCTCACGACGTCTCCGATATACAGCTTTACATGTACGGGCTGTGCAGTGATTGCGCCGTTCGCCGGGCGGACGGAAAGAACCTTGCCTGAACCAGACGCATCAACCCTTTTTTTCCTCATAGCCGTCACGACTGCAGTTGCGTCCATAATCGCCGGAGTGACAGGTCTGAACAAAAACGCCGGCCGGGCCATTCGCCTTTTCTGGGTTTTCTCGTTCGCCGCCTGGGCAATGGCTTCCCTTGTCATCTACAAAACGGGTTGTCCGCTCTGGATAACCGCCGCACCTCTCGCTCCGATAGCGATCGCAATCTGTGGGTTATTTTTCCTGAAACGAAACAGGCTGTATCCGTGAAGATACTCCTGGCCCTGGCGATGCTCTACGGACCCTATATCTGGTGCCGGTTCCTGGGACAGAGCCCGGCTTCCTGGGGCCTCGAATGGAAACTTTCCAGGAGATCCGCGCTGGAAACCGCATTTGCCACAGCGGCGACACTTATACCTCTGACCTTCATTCGCTTCTTCTTTTTCCGGTCCCCCCTGAATTTTGACTTCAGCGCACTCGAATTTGCAGGCCTGGCTGCCGGGGGACTTGCCGCCGCAGTGATCGAAGAGACCTTTTTCCGGGGTTTTGTCCAGACTCTCCTCAGCCGCCGACTGGGAGCTGTTTTTTCCATAACCGCTACATCCGCCATATTCGCAGTTTCACATCTTCCCCTTCAGCGAGACCCTCTGATCCTGTCCACCTTCTTCCCGGGACTTGTCATGGGCCTGCTTCGGGAAAGACACGGTTCCATTTTTCCGGCCATACTCTACCATGGAGCCGGAAACCTCTGGGCCATCTGGTTCTTTCCCCTGTAAAGTGAAAGGAGCGAACACCAGTGAAAGACATCGTCAGGTATCTTGCCGTTCTGTTTGTCTTGTTGGTTCTGGCATCCCCCGGATGGAGTGATGACTGCTTCACGATAGAAATCGACTGTCTTCCGGGAGGATCCATTACTGCGTATCATCCCGCCTCCGGCGCCGTATACCTTGGTTCTGTAACTTCCGTACCGGCCTCAACGCGATACCCTTCGTTTACCGCCTCGCGATGGGGAAATCCGTGGACCGTGGTGGCATCGGCCGTAAACGCTATACACATACTGGTCGCCTCGGACTCAAGGGGCGGCAGGACCTTCAGTCTGCTTCCTTCGGGGACCATAGCGCCAGCCGCAGGAGAGGGAAATGCTCTGGTTACGGACATTGCTCCTGGACACGGTCTCTTCGGCGCCTGGGCGCCGCCCGTGGGAAGCAGGGTGTCACTTACCGGACCCGACGGCGAGCCATGGGACGGGATGGATCCATTTCCCGAAAACGGCTGGCTTTCCATAGAAACTCCCGGGGCCGACACAACTGTCTTCGTGGATATCGAAAACCGCCCCGGAGGCAGGGTGGTTATCTGGCGAAACGGAATGCGGCCCGAAATCACTGCCAGGGTCGTTCGTCCACTCGGCGGTTCAGGGCGCTTTCTCGGAACGATCTTCCAGGAACGCGGAAGGATCAGGGCAAATCACCCCGGGGTCATCGACATCAGCACCTCGCCCGACGGAATCACGGGCGGATTCCAGATACTTCCGCTCGAGCACGCGGCCTCACCCGAAATGCACTACGCCTGGGATCTCACACAGTGGCTCATCGTAGGCCCGCTGAAGGGCGCCGGTCTTCTTCGTGGTTCAGCCCCGCTTTTTTCAGGGGAACTGATACCCGGTGTTCACAAAGGGGAAAAACTGTGGGATATATGGTCCACATATGGAAGAAAACCTCTGGTGCTGACGCGGCTGGAGGGGGGGCCGTGGCAAAAAACACCTCTTTCGACAGGGCGAAACGACGACGGCCTCAAAAAGATCACCCATATCAGAATATATTATCCCTTTACCGTTGAACCGGGGAAACAGGGCGAAACACATCGATGAGCATTTCGCCTGTTCCCCTGCATTCAACAGATTATTCCACCGTGACGCTTTTAGCCAGGTTCCTCGGCTGGTCTATTTCGCATCCCCTGATACGTGCTACATGAAACGCCAGAAACTGCAACGGTATCACCGTAAGGAAGGGCGAAAACTCCTCATCGGTCCACGGGACCGAAAGGGTTGATTTCACGTGTTTGCCTATCAGCCTGTCGCCGTCGGTGTGTACTGCAATTATGGGCGCGTTTCTCGCTTTCGCTTCCTGAATGTTGGAAAGCGTTTTTTCGTAAAGTCTGTCCCGGGGAATTACAGTCACAACCGGTACATCGGGCTCCAGAAGGGCTATCGGACCGTGCTTCATCTCCCCCGCTGCGTACGCCTCGGCGTGGATATAGGAGATTTCCTTTAGCTTCAGAGCGCCTTCCAGAGCTATGGGAAAAGATATTCCCCTTCCCAGGAACAGGAAGTTTTCTTTTTCTTCATAGGTCTCCGCAACGGCAATCGCTTCTTCTTCCCTTTCCAGAGCCAGTTCCACTTTATACGGGATTTGCAGAAATTCAGCGACCAGTCTTTCTTCCTCGTCGCACGCAAGCGTTCCCCGAAGCCGGCCCAGAAACATCGCCGTAAGGAAAAGAGCCGCCACCTGGCCGGTAAACGTCTTTGTG
This sequence comes from uncultured Synergistaceae bacterium, assembly GCA_964492625.1. Taxonomy (GTDB): domain Bacteria; phylum Synergistota; class Synergistia; order Synergistales; family Thermovirgaceae; genus CAZBLL01. Next base: position 4,767 of record CAZBLL010000066.1, on the reverse strand, counting down.
GCGGCGACGCCTATCTCGGGCCCCGCCTTGAGCAGTAGCACGCTGTGAACCTCGCGCGCGAGTGGGGAACCCCTTGCGTTGGTAACGGCCATGCAATGCGCGCCTTCGGCTCGCGCTTTTCTCTGGGCGGCGAGGGTGTCGGCGGTTTCACCCGACTGTGAAACGAATACGGCCAGGGCGCCGCTGTCGCAGTGTACATGCCGGTACCTGTATTCCGAAGCTATATCCACTTTTACGTCGAGATCGGTCCATTTTTCAAAAACCCTTTCGGCCACAAGAGCCGCGTAATACGATGTTCCGCATGCAATAATGTGGATCCTTTTCCATCGATTTACTGTATCCCTCTTCCACCCGAGCTCGGGTTCCAGGTCAACCCTGCCGTCTGGCGTCCTGCCTTTGAGCGTTGACCTCAGAACCATTCCCTGCTCGTGTATTTCCTTGAGCATGTAGTGTGAATAACCTGATTTTTCGGCCATGGACACATCCCACTCAACCTCGTGCACTTCCCTTTCCACCGGGTTACCCGATTCATCCCATATCACTGCGCCGTCCGTAGACAGTTCCGCTATGTCGCCCTCCTCAAGGTAGATAACCTTTCTGGTGTATGGAAGAAAGGCCGGAATATCGGAAGCACAGAAGGATTCACCCTCGCCGAGCGCCACCACCAGCGGCGCGCCTCTCCTTATGCAGTAGAGTTTTTCCGGAATATCCTGCTGCACCACAGCAAGAGCGTAGGCTCCCTGTAATTTTTCCTGCAGCGAGACAAGCGCATCGAGCATATCGTGCTTACCCGCAAAACATCTGGCGAGCATATGGACCACGACTTCCGTATCGGTCTCCGAGAGAAACGAAACTCCGTCCCTTTCAAGTTCTTCCCTTAGATCGAGATAGTTTTCGACGATCCCGTTGTGCACAAGCGCGAACTTTCCGCTGCCGTCCTTGTGAGGGTGGGCGTTAGCCAGCGTAACTCCCCCGTGGGTCGCCCATCTGGTATGGCCTATGCCCTGCGTAGACTGCGGCTTCCGCTCCTCCACTATTCGGGCAAGGTCGGCAACCTTTCCCACCTCGCGGAAAACCTCCATCCCCCGCTCTCCCTTCAGAGCAAGGCCCGCCGAATCATATCCCCTGTATTCCAGTCTCCTCAATCCATCAAGGAGAACGTCCGCAGCGTTGCGTGAACCAACATATCCCACTATCCCGCACATGACCCGGGATGGATACCACCTTTCATCTGTTCAGCAACGGGCCGCCCGGTTTTTTGTACCGGAAGTCGCCTTCCGGTTTTGTCGCCAGGCTTGCTGGTCCGCCCGCGGACCACCGGGGCATCCGCCGAATCCTTCGATACTCCCCGGTCCTCGTCAACTGGGCGCATGCCCAGTTCAGGCGCTTTCTTTCATCCGCCTATCACGGTTTCCCTAAAGATTCGCTTTCACCTCCCCCGACCTCCTGATCTCATCCAGAACTATATCCCTGAGGCTTTTTTCTCCAAGGGCCATGGCTACCGTGGCTCTAAGCCACGACTCCTTGGTCCCGCAATCAAATCGCTGGCCCCTGTACAGACAACCCCATACGGGTTCGTTCCCCAGCAATCCGCGAATGCCGTCGGTAAGCTGGTATTCCCCTCCTGCACCTCTGTTCATGTTTTTAAGAGCGTGGAAAATCCCTGGAGTCAACACATAGCGCCCCATTATGGCCAATGTCGAGGGAGCACTGTCTCTGGAAGGTTTCTCCACGAGATCCAGTATTCTGAATACGCCGTCTTCGACCGGTTCCGCCTTCACTATGCCGTACCTGGAAACGTTTTCCTCCGGGACTTCCTCTAGGGCGAGGACCGAACCGCCGCGTTTTGCGTGAACATCAGCAAGCTGGGCAAGTATTGGGGCGTATCCTTCCTCGGGAATCATAACATCGTCCGGCAGTATCACCCCGAAAGGCCCACTGTCGCAGAACGACTCGCCACAAAGAACGGCGTGACCCAGGCCCAGAGGCTCGGACTGCCTGACATAGGCAAAACGGGCCATATCGCTTATCCGCCGGATCATCTCCATTTCCCCGGTTTTGCCCCTGCCCTCCAGCAGTTCCTCCAGTTCCCATGACCGGTCGAAATAATCCTCTATGGAACGCTTGCCCCTTCCGGTAACGAAAATTATGTCGCCGCAACCCGATGTCACGGCTTCCTCGACCCCGTAGTGGATAAGCGGCCTGTCGATAAGGGGCAGCATTTCCTTTGGAATTTCCTTGGTGGCGGGGAGAAACCTGGTTCCGGTCCCCGCGGCCGGGAAAAGGCATTTTTTCACAGATGTCTCTTCAGAGGACGGCATGGACATCCCCTCCCGCTGCTTTAAATTCGCGACATGCTTCATTTATGGCTTCCTCCGTGGACCGCACCGTTTTTTCAAGCAGAGCCTGGTCCCTGGCCTCGACAAGTATCCTTACGAGCGGTTCCGTTCCCGAAGGTCGAAGCACGATCCGGCCTGCGCCTTCAAGATCGGCTTCCGCCATTTCCACAGCGTCCTTCACCTGCCGCGACCCCATCACCAGTTGCTTGTCAGTCACCGGTACGTTTCGCAGTATCTGAGGGTACCTGCTAAAACGGTCGACAAGGCTGTTAAGGTCTTCACCCAGGTCCTCACACGCCTTGAGGAACAGCAGCGCCGTGCAGGGCCCGTCTCCGGTTGCAGCGAATCCTCTGGCGATTATATGGCCCGACTGCTCACCGCCGAGGCCGCATTGTGATCGTTTCATGGAATCCAGCACGTAGCGGTCACCTACCTGGCACCTGAAAACCTTGATTTCTTCCTTCGCGAGGTGCTCCTCCAGCGCCATGTTGCTCATTATCGTCGCCACAACCCCTGCGCCCAGTTTTCCTTCGCCGAGCATCCATCTGCCAATTACCCACAGCATGATGTCTCCGTCGAGAATCCTTCCCCTTCCATCAGTGAAAAGGACTCTGTCGGCGTCGCCGTCAAAAGCCAGCCCGCAGTCAAATTGGCCTTCGACGACCTTTCGCGAGAGTCCTCCCATCGACATAACACCGAAACCCTCGTTTATGTTCAGCCCATCCGGTTCATCGCCAATGGTCTCTACGGATTCCAGGCAATTTCGAAACACCCGGGGGGCAATTGTAAATGCTGCGCCCTGGGCGCAATCCATGCATACGTTCATGGACCGCATCCTGGTTTCGGGTGTTATTATTCGCTCCAGCCATGCGGCGTAAGCTTCCATGGCGTTCTCGACCCTGGAAATACGGCCTATGGAAGCGCCTGTGGGGCGCCAATCATCAACCAGCGTATCTCCGAAAGCGTCTTCGATCCCGGCCTCTTCGGCGTCGGACAGCTTGCAGCCGTTTTCGTCAAGAAACTTGACGCCATTGTATTCCGCGGGATTATGCGACGCGCTGATGACAGCGCCTCCCTGGCACTCAAGTTCTTTAGCGGCGAAACTGACGCCGGGCGTGGGAGCTACTCCCAGAGAAATGACTTCAGCTCCCGCCGAAGTCATTCCGGCCGCAAGAGCCGCTTCAAGCATCTCTCCAGAACGCCGCGTATCTCTTCCCACAACCACCGCCGGGCGTGAATAGCCCTTGCCAATGAGGTGCATTACATACGCCCGGCCCAGTCTCAGGACCATTTCAGGTGTAAGCAGCCCCCTGTTGGCCACGTCTCGCACTCCGTCGGTTCCGAAAAGGCATCTGACGGGCTGTTTTTCCTGATTCAAGCAATTCATCCTTTCTTGAGGCAATGAGGTGTATTACTGTGCGGCGCCTGTATCCGCCGTTACAGTTACCTCGGGAGGGTCTATGCTCACCAGCGACACGCCTCTCAGCAGCGTCCTGTACTGAATCGGAGCAGATATCCTCTTGGAAACAAGATTGGTAACGTCGACAAAGAGCTCCACCGGACTTCCCCCCCTCTCGGCTCTGTCCAGCGCGGAGGGAACCCCCTCAAGAAGAACGCTCGCCGAAGGAGGGTCGACGCTCCAGGACGGATAGATGCTCGTTCCCTGTACATTGACAGGGATATGACCGTATCTCCTCGTCTCTATGCGCGGAGCCAGGATAACCTTGACGCGAACAGTATTCTGCCCCACCACGTCGGTCTCTGCAACAGTGCTCGTGACCTGTATAACTTTAGTCATATCCTCCCTGAGGCCCGAAACATCAAGAGGACCTACGGTCACCTTTTCCACGGTCTCAAGCACTTCCATGGGGCCCTGCAGCTTTACCGACGGCGGGTCGAGCGCCACGGCTTCCACCCGGAAATCCTTATCGGGCTCACCCTCTAGTTCCACGGAAACCTCAACGCTCTTTCTCGGAAAACCCTTTATGAGCAGGTAGGAAAACGTTACCTGCTGCGGGTTCGATACAATGCCCGAGCTGTCTTTGCCGGCAGCAGGGGCGGAAACCGGAAGCGTCAGTCTGGTTCCCGTTTCAAGCTGCTCCAGGGTGGGAGACACCAGGGCGCGATTAATGGACGCGAGGTCATTTTCCGCGCCTTTCAGAATAACCGTGTCGGGTTCAAACCGCACAGATTCAAGGCGATACCCTGGCGGAAGCCCCGACACCACTTCCAGCCCCACTGGTACTGATTTAGTCGCCATCCGTACCAGCTCCATCTGTATCGTGGAGGGGGCTACCTCGATAAGCCGCAGCCCTGACGGCGTGAATATCTGCACTGGAACATAGTGTATCCCAGCTTCAAGATTCGCAAGATCCACCTGGCACGTGATGGATTCCGGTCCCTTTTTACCGATAACGTCACGGTTGCC
>CAZBLL010000065.1:0-7863 GCA_964492625.1 uncultured Synergistaceae bacterium | reverse complement strand
GTTCGAGTCGCGGCGCGAGCAGCCCAGCGCCTCGTAGGGATCCCTGCGGGAAGGCCCGTACGAATGGGCCCGGCCGCCGCCGGAAGTATTCCCCCCGCCTCCGGTCTGTCGCCCGTACCACGAAGCGCCGCCGCCGGCCAGAAAACTCCTGAGGAAACGGACTATGAGAAGGCCCAGCAGCAGCGGAAGCGCAAAACGCAGCAGACGCAGAAGGATCAGCACGGGCCCTTATCCTCCAGGCCAAGCTGCTTTCTGGTGCGGGATATATCCTCTTGTGTTTTGGCTATCCATTTGCTGCGCAGGTCCGGGTCCAGTTCGGCGGCTTTTTCCTTTGAAAGCAGCACCGCCAGCTTTTTTTCCTGTATACGAAGCCAGTCCTTCATTTTGGCTTCCTGTTCGGCCTGTTCGCGGAAACTGTCGGCCTCGTTGTCTTCTTTTACAAAAGCCCGGCTCAATGGGGATCACTCCTTTAAGACATAAAAAACCCGATGGCGGATTGCAGACATCCGATGACGGAAAAGGCAAAAAAGGCCGTAAAACGTGAATCGGGAAGAAGAATGGACTGGGTGTAATTCCGGGAAATCGCGTAGCGATGCCGAGGAATCTCGAGTTGAAAGTTGGTTTTGGGTTCAAGAGCAAAACCAGATCCCTCACTACGTTATCACCTGATATCGAAATTACAGCATAAATCCGTATGCCCGAGATTGCCACCCTGCCGCTCGGGGCACGCCGTCCACTCGCAAAGAACGCTTATGTTCGGAATGACACGCTTTTTCCGCCATCCGCAATCGCTTTTATCGGCTCTTATGCAATTCTGCATTATACCCGCACTGGTAGAGTTCTCAAGCAGCGGGCCGGATAGCTCTTTCCTGCTAGAGGGGAAAAGCACTCCGGCCCTTGTTGTTTAAACTCTCAACCGACATGATACGGCAGAAATCAGCCTATGAAACGTTTTCTAAAGGCTTCCCTGCCGGCATCGGCTCTGTTTCGACACGTCGCGGTAATCGTTTCTCCAAAGTCGAACGATTCGCCGCTCACCGAAAGCATCCATGCTTCGGACGGCGTCGGACCCAGGTCATTCAAGAGAGCAAGGAACCAGCCCGGGCCGAAGGAGTGGATGTTGAGCCCCAGGTTTCCCAACCTGTCTGGCTCCACCCGTTCCATGCGAAACCCCGACGGGTGCTCCTCCAGCGACGCGTCGACGAATATCAGGATGTCGCCTTCTTCTATTTCGCAGGAGGCCTCGGGCAGTAACTGATGCCCGAGCCACAGTTCGGCCTCCATACCCGCATTTCTCAGGTCGTCGGCCAGCAACGGGGCCAGGTGGCGCCCCACGCCGTCGTCCATGCGGGACGGGTTGCCGTATCCGAATATTCTTATGGTCGGATTTCGGCCCATATTCAGCTCCTCAGTTCCTCCCTCATCTCGCCGTCGGGCCCGTACATCTGCAGCCGGAGCGGCATTTTACCCACAGCGTGTGTTGAGCACGAAAGACACGGATCGTAGCAGCGGATGACGTGTTCCATGCTGTTTAGCACTCCCTCCGATGGTTTGCCGTCGGTTATCTTATCTTTCGCCACCATTTCCACGCCCCTGTTCATGGCGTAGTTGTTGTGACCCGTGGCGACGATGAGGTTCACGCCTGTGACGGCCCCGCTCTCGTTGACCTGGTAGTGATGGATGAGTGTGCCCCTGGGCGCTTCTATGACGCCTATACCCTCGGGATAAAGTTCGGAGGAGCTCACTCTCAGGTCGCTGCCGGTGATGTCGGGATCGTCGAGAAGTTCGTCTATGCGCTCAAGGCCGTATAGGGTCTCTATAAGCCTCGCGTAATGGTAGTAGAGCGTCTGGTGCACGATGCCTTCGTCGCCCGCCTTGCGGAACTCCGCCAGTTCGGCCGAGGCGTCGGGCGTGGCGATGTCGTCGCAGGCGTTAAGGCGGCCCAGCGGCCCCACCCGGTAACTGCCGTGCGGGAATCCCAGCGGCCGGTAGAAGGGGAACTTGAGATAGCTCCAGGGTTCCACGTGCTCGCCTATGTTTTCAAGGTAGTCCCAGTCGGGAAATTCATCAATGATACGGCCCCTGGGACCGCGTATCCTGACGTCGCCGTCGTACAGTTCCAGAAAACCGCCCTGAACCAGACCCATGTAGGCGGTGCTCATCGAAGCAAACGAGCGGGCCGTTTCCGCGTGCTTTTCGAGGTAGCCTTTGGTAAGCGCTATGGCTTCGACTACGGCCGCCTTCATCTCGGGCAACTGGGCCCTGTATGCGTCGCGCTCCCGGGGCTTGAGGCTGCGGTTGACGCCGCCGGGAATGCTGTGCCACGGGTGAACTTTTTTGCCGCCCAGGGTTTTGATGATCTCCTGCCCGAATTTACGCAGCATAACGCCCTTTACCGCCAGCTCGGGGAATTTGGTTGCCTCGCCCAGGTCGTTGCGTCTTGCGTGGTCGGCGCCGACGCCGAAGTTCAGCTCGGGGCTTGAAAGGTGAAAGAAGCTCAGAGCGTGCGACTGCACCGTCTGCCCCATATGCAGCAGTTCCCTCAGCTTGTGGGCTGTAGGCGTTATCTCCACGCCCAGCAGCGAGTCACAGGCCTTGGCCGACGCCAGGTGATGGCTTACCGGACATATGCCGCATATGCGCGGAGTAATGACCGGCATCTCACGGAAGTCCCGCCCCTTGCAGAAGTGCTCGAACCCGCGGAACTGTGTTACGTGAAAGCGCACCTCCTGCGCCTGGCCCTTTTCGTCGAGATGCACGGTGATCTTGCCGTGTCCCTCTATTCTGGTTATGGGGTTTATCTCTATTTTCTTTACGGTGGCCATGGATGCTCCCCCCTAGTCGTAGCGCATCATTTCAGAGGGCACTTTGGGCACGCGCCCCTCGATAAGTTCCTGGAACACCCAGAGTATGGTGTCGGCGTCGGGAGGGCATCCGGGAACGTAGACGTCCACTTTCACCTCGTAGTCGATGGGAACGGCCTGAGGCAACAGAGCGGGCAGATCCTCGCCGGGAATAACGCCCTCTGGATTTACGGCGCCGGGCGAGTTGACGTAGCCATCCTTCAGCGCCTCCTGCCTGTCGGTGAAGTTTCTCATGCTGTTGATCCCGCCGAAGACCGCGCAGTCTCCCCATGCTATGAGAACGTCGCACTGTTTGCGCATTTCCTTTGCCAGGTGAACCTCTTCCTCGTTGCCGAGGCCGCCCGAGATAACGCCCACATCTACCTTTGGAATCTCCTTGGCGTCAACTACGGGTGAATAGACGATTTCCACCTTTTCGAGCAGTTCAAGGATCCTTTCGTCTATATCGAGAAATGACATATGGCATCCGGCGCACGCCTCGAGCCATAAAGTCGCGACCTTAACCTTCGACATCAGCCTGACACCTCCTCAAGCGAAACCATTCGGGCTTTTTCCGGAAGCGTTTCACCGGCGAAAAGCTGCTCGCAGGGCGGCGTTTCCGGCGCACCCGGTTTCACGCCTAGATCCTTTGAAAGATCTTGCAAAACAGAGGCCAACCCCCGCACCTGTCCCTGCGGCGGCACTATTACGTTGAGTTTGCGCCGCTCGCCCTCTATTGTGCAGAAGTGGCCGCTGCGCTCGAACCACGCCGGAGCCGGAAGCAACACGTCGGCCATGTTCACCAGCGGATGGATCATGAAGGGGCTCTGGACAACGACGAACCTGGTGCTGGAAATGGCCGCAAGAGAGGCTTCATCCTCGGGTACAAGCCCCGTCGAGTAGACATACATGAAGTCCAGATCCTCCCGGCCCAGCCATGCGTCGTCGGCCAGCACTGTGTTGATGGTCCCCAGGCTGTTGCCGCTCACCACCAGCGGTACGATACCTATACCGTCGTCGAACCGGGCCCCGCAGGCTATGGCCAGGTTGGTCGACGCGGTCACTATGGCCGGATTGACTGACACCGAACTTCCAAGCACGAGAACAGGCCTTTCGGCCTGAACAAGGGCGCTCACCACGTCTTGAAGGCTTTCGATCGACACACCGGCTTTTTCGGCCGTTTTGGCCAGAGACGAACGGTAGTCGTCAAGCGCGTGGTCGCCCTTGCCGATGTCATCGCGTGAAAGCATCAGCGATGAAACCGTTTCGGCGAGGCCCTGAAGCATGTCGGGCTCTTCACACACCGCGGGAAGTTTTACTTCTACGTCGGACAGACCCTTGAAAGGGTCGCCCTTGCAGGAGACATTGATGAGTTTGGCGCCGTTTTTGAGCGCGCCCACCCGGATATAACTAGCGACCACGGGCGCTTCGTCGTCGGGTTCGGCGCACAGGCTCAGGATACAGTCGCTTTCGAGGATTCGGTGAGCGGCCGTAAAGGGGCGCACTCCCTGTTTCCTGAAAGGTCCAAACCCTTTTACGAAGCCGCGGAGGATATCTCCGTCGAAAGTGTCGACCCTTTTCATGCCGAGGCCGGTCTTGAAGAGGGATGAAAAGAGCGAAAGTTCCTCGTCCGTGCACAGGCTCGAAAGCAATGCGCCGTCGCTGTCGGCCTTGCGGGCCTTTTTGAAGCGTTCGGAAACAAGGGCGAGGGCCTCTTCCCACGAGGCTTCCCTGTAGTGAGCGCCCTCACGGATCATGGGCGTGGTGATTCTTTCCTGCTCGGTGGATCTGGGCAGTTCCCAGCGCCCGTTGCGGCATAGTTGCCCGCCGTCGGGGTTTGCCGCGCCGGTTCCTTCCACGCGTGCTATGCTTCCGGTGCGAACGTAGGCCTTGATCCTGCAGCCCACGGAACAAAGCGGGCAAACGCTTTCGACCACCCCGTCGCAATCGCTTCTGCGTCCCCTGTAGGCGAACTCGCGCAGCGTTATGGTTCCCGTGGGGCACACCTGGGCGCAAGCACCGCAGGTGGTGCAGGTGTCGCTTTCACCCAGTTTGCGTCCAAGGTCCGAGACTACTGTGGCGTTCCATCCTCTCTTCTGAAGGTCCAGAGTGTGTGCGCCGACCTTCTCTGCGCAAACGCGAATGCAGCGAAGGCAGAGTATGCATCGGTTGTGGTCCATCTGGATATCTTCGTGGGTGGCGTCGTTTTCGAAACCCGCGTACAGATAGGGGTAACGCACGTGATCCATGCCGTGTTCTATAGCCAGATTCTGTAGTTCGCAGTCGCCGCTTTGCGAGCAGTACATACAGAAATGGTTTCTGCCGGCGAACAGCAGTTCCAGAACCTGCTTGCGGTAGTTAAAGAGTTTTTCGGTCTTTGTGTGCACCGCCATGCCGTCCTGGGCGGGGGTGGTGCACGCCGTCAGCATCTTGGGGTTCTTTTCTACCTCGACGACGCACATGCGGCATGAGCCTATGGGCGTGAGTCCCTCCAGAAAGCCGAGCGTGGGGATGTAGACATCGTTCTTTCGGGCCACCTCCAGAATGGTGTCTCCGTGAACGCCCTTGCAGCTTTTGCCGTCGATGGTAAGGGTAAGTTCTTTCATTTTCGCTTCTCCCTCCCCGCCTGTTATTCCCTGGAGACTGCCTTGAAGGGGCAGACCTCAAGACACGTACCGCACTTGATGCACCTGTTTTGATCTATTACGTAGGGGGTCTGCCTGTCGCCCGCTATGCAGTCCACCGGGCAGTTTTTGGCGCACAGACCGCACTTGCGGCACGTTTCCGGATCGATGGTGAAGGAAATAAGGGCGCTGCACGCCTTTGCGGGACATTTCCCGTCCCTGATATGGGCCTCGTATTCGTCGCGGAAATACCTGAGGGTCGTAAGAACGGGGTTCGGGGCGGTTTGCCCCAACCCGCAGAGCGACATCTCCTTGACCATGAGCGCAAGTTCCTCCAGGGTTTGCAGGTCTTCCATGGTTCCCCTGCCCGAAGTGATCTTTTCGAGCATAAGAAGCATCTGCTTTGTCCCCTCGCGGCAGGGCACGCACTTGCCGCACGATTCCCTCTGGGTGAATTCCAGAAAGAACTTGGCCACGTCGACCATGCATGTTTCCTCGTCCATCACTACGAGGCCGCCTGAGCCCATGATCGCGCCCGCGGCAGTAAGCGATTCGTAATCCACCGGAAGGTCCAGGTGCTCTTCCGTAAGACATCCGCCGGAGGGACCGCCGATCTGTACGGCCTTGAACTTCTTGCCGTCCATGATTCCCCCGCCCATATCGTAGACGATCTCGCGTATGGTGGTGCCCATGGGCACCTCGACCAGGCCGGTGTTGCTGATCTTGCCGGTAAGGGCGAATACCTTGGTTCCCTTTGATTTTTCGGTTCCTATCGAGGCATACCATTCACCGCCGTTGCGAAGAATGTTGGGAACGTTGGCCCACGTCTCGACGTTGTTGATGTTGGACGGCTTGCCCCAGAGCCCCCTGTTGGCCGGGAACGGCGGTCTGGGCCTGGGCATGCCCCTTTCTCCCTCGATTGAGGCCATGAGGGCCGTTTCCTCGCCGCAGACGAAGGCGCCGGCGCCTTCCTTTACGTGCAGGTGGAAGGAAAAATCCGTACCCATTACGTTTTCACCGATCAGCCCGTATTCCTCACACTGCTCTATGGCCCCGTTGAGGCGCTTTATGGCCAGTGGATATTCGGCCCGACAGTATATGTAGCCCTCGTTCGCCCCCATGGCGAATGCGCCTATCATCATGCCCTCGATAACCGCGTGAGGATCGCCCTCGAGGATGGACCTGTCCATGAACGCGCCGGGGTCTCCCTCGTCGGCGTTGCAGATAACGTATTTCTTGTCGCCGGGCGATTTTTTGCAGAACTCCCATTTGAGGCCGGTGGGGAAACCCCCGCCTCCCCTTCCCCGGAGCCCCGAGGTCTTGACCTCCTCAATCACCTGATCGGGGGTCATTCCCTTAAGCACGCCCGCCAGAGCCGTGTAGCCGTCCCTGTAAATGTACTCTTCAATATGGTCGGGGTTGATGTACCCGCAGTTGCGAAGAGCTATTCTCTTCTGTTTGCTGTAGAAGGGGAGATCCGCGTAACGTTTGACCCTGTCGAAGGTCTCGGGAAGTTTATAAAGCAATCGGTGAACCGTTTTGCCGCCCACCAGATGCTCTTTTACTATTTCGGGGACATCTTCCGGCTCCACGCGGCAGTAGAAGGTTCCCTCAGGATAGACCACTACTATGGGGCCCTTGTCGCACATTCCGCCGCATCCGGTTTCAACCAGTTTTACTTCGCTCTCAAGGCCCGCCTCGACAAGCTGCTCGCGGAACGCGTTCATGACTTCGGCCGAGCCGCGTTCGCTGCATCCGGGGCCGGTGCAAACCAGCACGTGAGATCTGAACATATCGTAGACCTCCTTCCCCTAATCGATCCTGCCGACGACTCTGTCTTCCACTACGGAGCCGTTGACTATATGTTCGACCACGATCCGGGGAACGTCTTCCGGGCTAACGGGACCGTAGGTCACCCTGGGTTCACCCGGACGTACTACGTCCAGCAGGGGTTCCTTCTGGCACATGCCGATACACCCCGTGGATTCCACCACCACGTCTGAAAGGCCCCGCTTCTTGAGTTCCTCCAGCAGTGCAGTTTTTACCCCGCGTGCGCCCGCCGCTATGCCGCAGGTTCCCATGCCCAGAATTACCCTGATTGCGCCTCTGGCGCCTCCCGGGGTGAGGTCTCCCGATTCTCCCTTTATTTTTCTGAGATCCTCGATACCGGTGATCTTCATATGCGTCACCTCCTGCTCTCTCTACTCGTATGAGGCAAGAACGTCCATTACCTTGTCGGGCGTAAGGCGTCCATGCGTTTCGTCGTCCACCATCATTACCGGAGCCAGCCCGCAGGCGCCGAGGCACGCGACCGGCTCCAGTGTGAACCTGAGGTCCTCGGTTGTTCCGTTCTCCTCCACCTGAAGCACCTGCCTGATCTTGTCCATTATCTTGAG
>CAZBLL010000064.1:0-7885 GCA_964492625.1 uncultured Synergistaceae bacterium | reverse complement strand
AAATAGCCCTTAACAGGTACGAAAACGGACTTTCGGATTTTATCGATGTAATGAGCGCACAGAAGGCGCTGCTGTCCCTTGAGGAGCAGTTCGCCGTGAGCGAGGGAGAGATGTTCTCGAACATCGTCCGGTTGTTCAAGGCTCTTGGGGGAGGCTGGGCTCCGCTCGACCCGGATTCCACTTACGTTTCGGATCCGCAAAGAAAAGGAGAGGCGCAGCTTTCGGAGGAAAGCGCCGAATATCTGAAACAGTTGCGAGCGGAAACCAGTAACAGCGAGGAAATTTAATCCGCAGAAGGCAGGGAGATGGCTTTGATGAACGACCGTATTTTCACAGACCCGCAGAAAGTGGACGCTTCTTTCCCGCCCGACGCGCACGCACTGTTCATTGGGCGGCGCCTGCTGGGTGTGGTGTATATGGCAAACGGTGAAGGCCCCCACAAAACGGTTGTTCTGCTTCATGGCTTCCCCGGTAACGAAAAGAATTTCGACGTCGCGCAGGCATTGAGAAGAGGCGGCTACAATGTTCTGGTGTTTCACTACTCGGGTTCCTGGGGAAGCAGGGGAAACTATTCCTTCAGCCGGAATTACGAAGATCTCAAGGCGGTCCGGAAGGCTATAGCAGATGAAACCTTTGCGGCCGAACACAGGATAGATAGCGACAGGGTGTTCCTTGTGGGGCACAGCGTGGGTGGGTTCCTTACGCTTCTGGCGGCCAGGGATGGGATGGATTTCCGGGGCTTCGCGGCCCTGGCGCCCTACAATCTCGGCGTGCAGGGTGAGCGAATAGAGGCGGGAGATGCGCAGGCCCTTGCGGAAACGGCAGGGCTTTTCGAGGAGGGGCTTCCCCCTCTGCATGGCGTCACCGTTGAATCGCTTCTTTCCGATATAGCCAGGAATCATAGGGAATGGGACCTGCTGGGCGACCCGGTCGCCTATGCCGAAAGAAACATGCTCCTGGTGGTAGCTTCAAACGATATGGTCGCGACGCCAGGCATACATCAGATCCCGGTCGCCGAAGCCATGGAAGAGGCCGGAGGGCGCAAAAGGGTCGTTCGCCTTTCGTGTACCCACGATTTTGCCGAAAAAAGGTTGGCGCTTGCCGAAACACTTTCCGACTGGCTCGAAAGCTGAAAAAAGCGGGCCCCGGGAGCGGGGCGCGCGGGCTACACTTCCTGTTCCGCCAGCCACCAGCAGGCAACCCTGTGCCCGTTGCCAAGGTCTACGAGCGGCGGTCGTTTTTGTTCGCATATACGCCCCTTTTTACGGTGGCAGCGAGTATTGAAGGGACACCCCTGCGGCAGGTTCACAGGAGATGGAAGGTCGCCCTCAAGTATTATCCTTCCCTTTCCGCCCGACGGGTCGGGCTCGGGAACGGCCGAGAGAAGGGCCTCCGTATACGGGTGTCTGTGCTCTTCAAAAAGAGTGTCAGTCTCGGCCTGCTCCATTATCATTCCCAGATACATTACCGCTACCCGGTCCGAAATATGCCGAACCACCGAAAGATCATGGGCTATGAAGAGATAGGTAAGACCGTGTTCTCGCTGCAGGTCCTGCAGGAGATTGATGACCTGTGCCTGTATCGAAACATCCAGAGCGCTTACCGGTTCGTCGCAGACGATAAGTTCGGGGTTCATGACAAGGGCCCGGGCGATACCTATGCGCTGGCGCTGTCCTCCCGAAAATTCGTGGGGATATCGCACCATGTACTCCGGACGGAGACCTGCGTCCTCCAGCGCCCTGGCCACCATCTGTTCCTTCTGCTTCTCGTCTTCGGCAAGGTGATGGATTTCGACGCCCTCGGCAACTATCTCCTTTACGGTCATGCGCGGGTTAAGCGATGAATAAGGGTCCTGAAATACCATCTGGACCTTTCGTCTGAATTCGTCGCGGTCTTCGCCGGCAAGATAAAGCGAATCCGCGCCCTTCCAGAGGATCTGCCCCTGAGTGGGATTTTCCAGCCCCACTATGGTTTTACCGGTCGTCGACTTGCCGCAACCCGATTCACCTACCAGACCCAGAGTCTCGCCCCGGAAAATGTCCAGCGACACATCGTTGACCGCCTTCACCATGGCCCGGCCCCCGTATTTGCCCCTTATCTCGAAGGTTTTGTACAGCCCGCGTATTTCCAGGACGGGCTCCGGCGAATCGTTCCCCGCTTTCTCCTCAAGCGGTTTGCGGGGTGTCTTGATATCGACCCCTCTGGCTGCCGCTCCCGGTTCGTAAAGCCAGCATGCGGCCTGGTGGTCGTCGGCCACGGCAAATAGAGGCGGCTCCGAAACCCGGCATTTATCCATGGCGAACGGGCACCGGGGGTGGAATCTGCACCCCTGCGGAAAATCGAACGGGTGAGGGACCATGCCGGGGATGGTGGCAAGTTTGAAACGCTCTGTTCTACTGTCGCCGAGGCGGGGTATGGAGTCCAGAAGGCCCCTTGTGTAGGGGTGTGACGGATTGCCGAAAATGTTTTCGGTGCTGCTTGATTCCACTATCTTGCCCGCGTACATCACCAGTATCCGGCGGGCCGTTTCGGCTACAACGCCCAGGTTATGGGTAATGAGTATCACACTCATTCCCCGGTCCTGTTGGAGTTTTTTTAATATGTCCAGTATCTGGGCCTGTATGGTGACATCAAGAGCCGTTGTGGGTTCGTCGGCAATAAGCAGGTCGGGGTTGCAGGCCAGGGCCATGGCTATCATGACCCTCTGTCTCATGCCTCCGGAAAGCTGATGCGGATATTCCCGTAGTTTGTCGACGGCGTCCGGAAGCCCCACGGCGTCGAGGAGCCCGGCCGCGTTTCGTGTCCTTTCGGACGGAGACAGCGACTTGTGGGAAAAAAGAGCCTCCTCAAGCTGATAGCCCACAGTAAGGACGGGGTTCAGGCTCGTCATTGGTTCCTGGAATATCATGGATATCCTGTCTCCGCGGATTTTTCGCATCCTGTTTTCGGACTGCGACGCCAGGTCGGTCCCTCTGAACATTATGGATCCTTCTCTTATCTTTCCCATGGGTTCGGGCAGCAGTCGCATTACCGAAAGACTGGTAACGCTTTTACCACAGCCGGATTCGCCCACCACGCCCAGGGTCTCTCCCTTTTCAACGTCGAACGAAACGCCGTCAACGGCTTTTACGGTCCCCTTGTCGGTATCGAACCATGTCTTAAGGTTCTTTATTTGCAGCAGGGTATCCAGAATCCCTCACCTACCCCTTCATGCGGACGTCGAGAGCGTCGCGAAGGCCGTCGCCCAAAAGGTTGAACCCGAGCACGAACGTCACTATCGCTATGCCGGGAAAGACTACAGCCCAGGGGGACGTCAACAGAAGCTTGCGACCGTCGGCCAGCATGGCGCCCCATTCCGGCGACGGCGGCTGTGCGCCGAGGCCCAGAAAACCCAGCGCCGCGGCTTCGAGTATGGCCGCCGCGAAGGTGAGCGATGTCTGAACAATAAGCGGCGAAAGGCTGTTCCGCAGAATATGCTGCGTAATTATCCGCCAGTCTCCCGCGCCCAGGACCCTGGCTGCCTGAACATATTCTATTTCCTTGAGGCTGAGTACGCTTCCCCGGATGATGCGGGCGAACTGGGGGATCACAACCACGCCTATGGCTATCATGGCGTTGCGAAGACCCGGCCCCAGTATCGCCACTATAAGTATCGCAAGTAGAACGTAGGGGATCGACAGGATCAGGTCCATGGTCCTCATGATGAGGTTGTCGGTGAAGCCTCCGTAGAAACCGGAGGCAAGGCCGAGTATGGAGCCGAAGAAAAGCCCTATGCCGACCGAAATGAAACCTATCATGAGCGAAAGCCTGGCGCCGTAGATGACGCGAGAGAAAATATCGCGGCCCAGGTCGTCCGTGCCGAAAAGATAATAGGCGTCGGGGACCCGCACCCTTTCCTTTGTGTCCTCCGTAAAGGTGAACTCCATGGTCCCCCAGCCCTTGCTGGCCGACTGGTCAACTCCCGACATCGAATCCTCTTCTTCGGTTTCCTCGACTTCGGCGCCGGGCTGCACCGCGCCCTTCCACCAGAACGGCGGCATGTCGTGGTCGTCTATGTTGCCGCTTACCGGGTCGGCCGGAGCTATCAGCGGTGCGAAGACCGCAAGGACTATAAGCACCGTTACAAGGATAAGCCCCGCCAGGGCGTTTTTATTGCGCTTCAGTCTCCGCCACGCGTCGTGCCAGAGAGAACTCTTGCTGTAGGTAGTTTTATCCTTCATCGGCTATCCCCCGGTCAATACCTGATCCTGGGGTCGAGAAGAGCGTAAAGTACGTCCACCAGGAGGTTGATGATAATGAAGAACGCCGCAACGGTCAGCACGCCGCCAGCGATTACGGGGAAATCCCTGGCCAGGATGCCTTCGAGGATCCAGCGCCCCACCCCGGGCCACGAAAAGACGGTTTCGGTCAGTATGGCTCCCCCCATCAGGTATCCGAACTGCAGCCCCACTACGGTGACAACGGGTATGGAGGCGTTCTTGAAGGCGTGAACGAACAGTATGCGGCCCATGCCCAGCCCCTTGGCTTTGGCGGTGCGGATATAGTCCTGGCTCAGAGCGTCAAGCATGGCTGAGCGGGTCATCCTGGCGATGATGGCCATTGGGACTGTGGCCAGGCATATGGCGGGCATTACAAGATGGGCCAGAACGTCTCTGAAGGCCTTCCAGTCTCCCTGGAGCAGGCTGTCTATCAGGTAGAAATGGGTAACGGCGTGAAGCGCCGTGGTGGGGTCGATGCGCCCCGAAGTCGGCAGCCAGCCCAGTATCAGTGAAAACAGAATGATCATCATAAAGCCCAGCCAGTAGATGGGCATGGAAACGCCTATAAGGGCGCCGAACATGGAAGCGTAGTCGAAAAAACTGTATTTTTTCCAAGCGGAGATGAACCCGGCCAGCCCTCCCACCATAACGGCTATCAGCATGGCGAAAAACGACAGCTCTATGGTGGCGGGGAGTTTTTCGGCGATTTCCTGTATGATCGGCTGCCCCGAAAGAATGCTTTTGCCCAGGTCGCCCCTTGCGAGCCGTCCCAGGAACAATCCGTAGCGGGTATACCATGGCTGGTCCAGTCCCAGGCTGTGCCTGAGCTGCTCCAGAGCCTGGGGGCTAGCGTGCTGTCCCAGCATTATCTGCGCCGGATCTCCGGGAATTGCTTCGATCATCACGAAGATCAGAAACGACAGAACGATAAGAACGGGAATAAGCATGACTATGCGCTTTAAAAAATACTTTCCGAGTTTCACCCGGCCGGTTACCTCCCGAATAAATAAAAGGGCGGGGAAACGATATCCCCGCCCAGGATCGTACCAGTAATGCTATTTTACCGTGACGTCGTCGAACCAGTAATTACCGGTGGGGTGCAGTTTGAAGCCTTCCACATCGGTGTTGATTATCGCCAGGTTATAGGCGTGGGCGACGGGGACCGTCGGAGCGTCCTTGTGGAGCAGTTCCTGCGCCTGTTTGTACAGAGCGTCGCGTTCTTCCTGGTCAAAGGTCTTCTGGGCCCTGATCATCAGGTCGTGATATTCGTCGCTCTTGTAGTTGGAGTAGTTCTGGGCGCTTCCCGGCGTGGCCGTATCCTTGTCGAGCAGAACGTAAAGGAAATTGTCCGGGTCGCCGTTGTCGCCTATCCAGCCTATAAGGCACATAGTGTGCTCGAAGTTCTCGAGTTTTTCTAGGTAGGTTCCCCAGTCATAAGTGACCAGGTTGCACTTTACCCCCACCTTTTCCAGGTCCTGCTGGATGGCTTGAGCGATCAGTTTGCCGTCAGGCATGTACGGACGCGGTACGGGCATGTACCACAGATCTGTTTCGAATCCCTGCGGGTACCCGGCTTCGGCGAGAAGCACCTTTGCCTTTTCAGGATCGTAGCCGTAATCCTCGACATCTTCGTTATAACCCCAGAGGTTGGGGGGGAGCATGTTGACGGCCGGAACGGCCATACCCTGGTAAAGCTCGTCTACCAGTTTCTTCTTGTTGATGGCGTATGAGATGGCCTGCCGGACCTTGACGTCTCCAAAGGGTTCCTTTTCCATATTGAGGGCCAGGTAGCCCACGTTCATTCCGGGCTGGGCCACTACCTTAAGGTCTTCGCGTTTCTGCTCCTTGAGGGTTTTGATGTTTTCGGGAGAAACGCCGTCCATGGCGTGTATCTCGCCTGCGAGAAGAGCCATGAGCCGGGTGGTGTTTTCGGGAATGGACCGGATGATGAGTTTGTCGACACCAGCCGGTTCTCCCCAGTACCCGTCGAATTTTTCAAGAACTATACGGTCGTTGCGTTTCCACTCGACAAAGGAGAATGGTCCCGTTCCCACGGGATTGGTCCTGAAGTGCTCCACGCCGTTTTCGAGCATGGCCGTCGGAGAAACGATCATGACCGGGAAGCAGGCCATGTTGTAGAGGAACGGAGCGTAGGGTTCCTTCAGCTTGATCTTGACCGTGTTTTCGTCCTCGGCCCAGACTTTTTCGACGTTGGAGTACATGTAACCCCAGTAGCCGAAATCGCCTTCGTGGGCGGGGTGGTCCTCGTTCATCTGGCGTTCCAGAGAGAACACCACTGCGTCGGCGTTGAATGGAGTACCGTCGTGGAACCTGACTCCGTCGCGCAGGTCGAAGGTCCAGGTCAGGTTGTCGTCCGAGATGGCCCACGAAGTGGCGAGAGCGGGCTCTACCTCGGTGGAGCCTTCCTTGAACTTGACCAGTGTTTCAAATATCTGGTTGCAGACCTTTACGCTTTCCCCATCCGTAATGTCCGCCGGGTCGAGGCGTACAGCGTCGCCGCCGCGGCCGTAGATAAATACCGATTCGGCGAATGCGCCGCCCGCGAGGATGCAGACCATTACAACGCCTACAATGGCTATTTTCCAGAACTGTTTCATGACCTTACCTCACTCTGCTTTGCCTGTTTTTCAAAAAACCCTTTTTGGCCGTATCTTTAAGTTAATATCGCTGTTTTCACCCGGGTCCACTCACCTCCCCTGAACATTCTAGCACTATCGGTTTACCTGAACCACGATGCGGTTTTCTGTCAGGATAACCTGATAAAATAGATTTACTGAAACAGGAAAAATTCTGATGCAGCCGGAACGGCTGCAAAAATATCGGAGGAGGTGACGTTTCAGATGAGGCGATTTCTATTGGTAGTGGCCGTTGCTTTGACAGCGGGTCTTGTGTTTGCCGGCGCCGGGGTAACGCAAGAGGCGAATCTGGTAATAAATTCAACACATTTTGCACCCGGTCAGGCGATAGAGGTTGGTTTTTCGGCTCCGGCCGATTTTGCGAATAATGCATGGGTGGGAATAATTCCGTCTGGTGTTCCTCACGGAGACGAGGTCGTTAACGACAAACATGATATTTCGTACGAATATCTGCGGGGGAAAACTTCAGGCAGGCTTGTTTTTCGAGCACCCCAAACTGCGGGTGATTACGACCTGAGGATGCACGACAGCGACGACAGCGGTACAGAGGTGTCTTACGTTTCTTTCAGCGTGACCGGAGCTCCAGCCGACGCAGGGGCGTCTCTCAAACTTGAGAAAACGGTTTTTGCCCCCGGTGAAACGATAAACGTTGTTTTTACGGCCCCGGCTGGATATTCTTCTACCGCCTGGGTGGGTGTTATACCTTCGAATATTCCCCATGGCGATGAAAGCGTCAACGACAACTATGATATTTGCTATGAATATCTGCGCAAAGCGACCGCCGGTGTTCTGACATTCAAGGCGCCGCAGAAGGCGGGGAATTACGATTTCCGGATGAACGATTCCGATTCCGGAGGTTCGGAGGTGGCGAGTGTCTCGTTTACGGTTTCGATGTAAAACTGGCCGCGCCTGCTTTAGGCTATGAGATTTTTTGACAGATCCTCTATCAACCTGTTCATGGCCGGGGTA
>CAZBLL010000063.1:0-7932 GCA_964492625.1 uncultured Synergistaceae bacterium | reverse complement strand
GTCTTTTCCGCAGTATAGCAGCGGTTTCGGGTTGCCTTGGCCGAAAGGCCCGATCCTCCTGATATCCCTGAGTTGCGCATCGTCGACGAGTGACGGGTCGAACTCGACCAGGTTCAGCACCTCTTCCGCAACCTCTATACCGGAAAGTATCTTTTCCATCTCACCCTGGACCGCGGGCCACTGCTCTACGGAAACGGAAAAGCCGGCGGCCTGTCTATGGCCTCCCCACGCCTCGAGGCGATCGGACAGCTCTTTCAGAACCCCCAGGGCGTCTCCCCCCCGGGGAACCCTGAGAGTTCCCCTTACGCCTTTACCGGCGGGAGCCGCAAGAGCCACGGCTCGTCCGGACATGCTGCACAAGCGACTGGCTACAGCGCTCAACACCCCTACGTGCCAGGTCTCGTCGCTGAGGACATGGCTTTGCCCTTCACATACGCCGGGCGTCACAGCGCTGAGGATATCCGCCGAAAGCCGCTGCCTTTTTTTGTTGAGGTCAACGAGTTCGGAAACCTTTCGCTGGAAGCCCTTTTCTCCGTGCAGCACACCAACGGCAATTTCCGCAAGGCCAAGACGGCCTGCGGCGTTGATGCAGGGTATCACCTTCATTGACAGGTCTTCCTCGTCCACGGAACCGGCCGGAACGCGCAGTGTTCGTAAAAGGGAATCAAGGCCCTTTCTTTTTCCCGCCGCCATTTTCGACAATCCCCGGGAAACGAGCCCCCGGTTCACACCGTCGAGCGGCACATAGTCGGCCACCGCCGCCAGCGACACCAGATCCAGCCTGTCGGCCAGCCACTGTCCGGGTGCGGCGCCTGTGGCCGAGGCCCAGGCCCATAGCACACCTGCGGCGCTGAGGTCCTTCATCGCGAGATCGCCCTCCACATGGGGGTTTACCACCACAACCCCCTCGGGGAGCGATTCTCCGGGCACGTGATGATCGAACACTATAACCGGGATACCGGCCTTTCTGGCTTCACGGAGGGCTTCTACGTCCCGCGTGCCGCAATCGACCACAACCAGGAGATCGCAACGACTCTGTGCTATACCCCTCACCACTCGACCATGGACTCCGTATCCCTGTCTGTGTCTGTGCGGAATATAGTAGCGCACCGAGCCGGAGTGCAGGAGCGCCATCTCCACGGCCAGCACAGTGGAGCATACGCCGTCGGTGTCGTAATCACCGTATACAACTACCTTTCCACCCCTTGTCGCGTTCCAGAGGTCGGCCGCTTTTGCGGCGGAACCACCCAGAGCGGAAACGTCGAAATTCATATCAGCAGGGCCCGGGCGTAGCAGCTCCCGAGCCCCGTTCATACTGTTTTCGTTGTATCCCCGGTTCTGGAGAAGGGCGGCCGTAAGAGGCGTACAGGAAAGCGCGGAAGCCATCCACTCCGTTTCCCCGTCTATCCGCCTTATGCGGACTCTCGACAACGGACAGACGTCTATCACTGTTCGTCCGTTTCCTTATCCACCTCTTCGATTTTGGGAATGACAGTGTCTCTGGCTCCCGAGCTTTTCAGGGCGCTCATCAGAGAGGCCCGCTCGGAGTCGAGCTCCTTGATGCGTTTGTCCTTTTCCTTGAGCTGCTTCGAGTACTTGCCCCTGTTTTCCATCATCGCGAAAAATGAAACGAGCCACATAAGAACCCCGCCGGCCGCGAACAGGAGCACTTCCCACAGGCCCTGGGGTATGGAGCGTTCCCATACAAGAAACTTCACCAGTATTTCCCCGGTGTTCTGAAAAGCGTAAACAGCCGCGAAAAGCATTGCCATGGCTACTGCAAGGGCATAACTCTTCATTCGCTCATTCCTCCTCAACAGTTTGCGGCCGATGGGCGGCGCAACTGTCTGCCTTATTGGATTCTATGTCCTTCCGGAAGCCTTCTGTAAAGGCGCTCCAGAGCCTCCGGCTTGTCTTCTTTTTTCATGCTGGTTAAATATTTCTCACGACCCGTGGTTTCCCATTCACTTTCGAATGTCCGCCTGATCTCGGCTCCGTAGGAATCAAGCCCGGGGGCCAGTTCCTCCAGAATGGTTTCAGCTTCCCTGTGAGTGGGTCGGGCGCCGTGCCTGGCCACTGTTTCACGCAGCACGTGCGGGTGGTCGATTATCATACAAGGGCACAGCAGGTTGTCGTCGTCGTATGGCTGCCGCTCCCTGATATCCCTGAAGAAAGGGCTGTCGAAAATTTCTACCAGGCTTTTTTCTCTTATTGAGTCGACGGCGAAGTGGGCGAAAACGCACGGTTCCGCATCACCGTTTGCGTTGATATGGAGGTATCGCTCACCGGCGGCCATGCATCCGTCGACATATGGGCCGTCGTTCCAGAAATCTCCCAGAAACATGGGATACCTGTTTCTCCATTCCTCGACCTTTCTGTGAAGCCGGGCCCTTTGTGCGGGCGTAGCCATATAGTCGAGATCCGGCGCCTCGCCGGTAGGTATGTACTGGAAAAACCAGCCCACCTTGCAACCGAGATCCATCATTCTCTGCATGAATTCATCGGAAGCCAGGTAATCTGTGCTGCTGCTCGTACATGTCGCGCTGAACCCGAAAAGCACACCCTTTCGGTTCAGCCTGTCGTATGCCTCCATGACCTTCTCGTAGACCCCGGGACCCCTCCGGGCCTCGGTCTCCTCCCGGGAGCCCTCCACCGAGATCATGGGCGCCACGTTACCCATCTCGACAAGCCTGTCCGACACTTCTTCGTCTATGAGCGTGCCGTTGGTATATACATGAAAGTAGCAGTCGCCGTGTTTTTCCCAGAGATCCAGCAGGTCCTTTCGGAAAAAACACTCACCTCCCGAGAAGGTAAAGAAATACATTCCCAGCGATTTCGCTTCCTCAAGCAACCTGTCAAGCTCGTCAAATGAGAGTTCCCTGCTGTGGTCGTACGAACTCGCGTAGCATCCCTTGCAATGAAGGTTGCATCTCATGGTGGGACTTATGACCATGAAATTGGGCAGGTGCACGCCCAGTTCCTTTTCCTTTCGATCCCGTATTCCTCTTCCGAGGATAACCCAGTTGACCAGAAAATTGGTTATTGCCTTTTTCCGGCAATTCGGGTGAAGATCTGAAAACAGCCTGCGGAAAACACCGATGAACGGATGGTTTTCCCTTGCGTTCCGGGCCATTTGCATGAAACTCTCGCGATAGTACGTTGCAGGGGCCACCCGGGCCAGGGTTTCGAACAGCGTAATGAGCCTGTCTTCCCTGTCTTCGTCTATGACGCCGACCAGCTGTTCCAGCAGTTTAGCCGAAACAAAGCCTTTCACGCGATCATAGGCCGCCATTGTCACTAGAATCGCCTCCCTGTGAATATCCTTGCACAGCACCCGCCGGGCCTCAGTCGCCTCCTTTCTCCTGTCTTTTTCGTTACCGTCATTGTAATACTATACCCTACGAAGGCCGCGTGCAAAAAGGGGCGATGCAGCGAAACCGCCGCATCGCCCCTGGAAAGAACACACCGGAAAAGCTATTTCTTTTCCGGGGACCTGCCGTACCATTCGGCCAGAAGAGCGCCTGAAATATAAATGGAGCTGTAGGTGCCCACCACGATGCCCACGAGAAACGCAAAAGCGAAATTGGCTATGACCGGGCCTCCCCAGAGGAAAAGCGCCAGTACAGGCAGAAATGTCGTGAGCGATGTATTGATCGTGCGGGAGAGCGTCTGGTTTACGGAAAAGTTAATGAGACCCTCGATACCCAGCTGGCGAAGTTTCTTCCAGTTTTCCCTTACACGGTCCAGAACAACGATGGTGTCGTTCAGTGAATAGCCGACTATCGTGAGTATTGCGGCGATGAACGGGAGGGATACTTCCCTGCCGGTGAGGCTGAATACTCCCAGCGTTATTATGGTGTCGTGAAGCAACGCGGCCACGCTTGCTACGCCGAACCTGAAGCGGAATCTCAGGGTTATGTAGCCCAGAATACCCACAAGGGCTATGACAACGGCTATGATGGCCTCTTTCCTGAGCTGTTCACCTACTACAGGTCCTACCTTTTCCAGCCTGAGGACATCAAGTTCCCCGAAGGAATCCCTGAGCACCGACAAAGTCTGCTGGACCGCCTCATCCTCGACCTGCAGCCTGATTATGACACCACGGTCACTGTAGGCCTGGATAACCGACTGCCCCTGTTCGATTTCCACCAGGGCGTCCCGTATATCGCTAACCGCAACCGGCGAGGCGAACTCAAGCTGAACAAGGTTGCCGCCGCTGAAATCGATACCCAGATTGAGACCCTTCGTCATTAACAGGGCCAGGCTGCCGAGGATCAGGGCGATGCTCAGACCCAGGGCGATACGGCGGATCCCCATGAAATTGATATTGAACTGTCTTTTAATCACAGGTGTCTCCTCCTTTCGCCTCTAACGGGCCACGCGGGCCCGGCCGCGACCCTGGAAAACCTGAAGCAGCGCACGCGTTACCACGAGCGCGCTGAATACGCTGGCGATTATGCCTATGCTCAACGTAACCGCGAATCCCCTGATGGGACCGCTACCGAAATAGAAGAGAACGGCGGCGGCTATCAGCGTTGTAACGTTTGCGTCGAAAATTGTGGTGAAGGCCTTTCGGAAACCGGCGTCGACCGACGCATATGGCGTCTTGCCGCTGGCAATTTCCTCTTTCATTCTTTCGAATATAAGAATATTGCCGTCAACCGCCATTCCTATGGTAAGGATGATACCCGCGATGCCGGGAAGCGTCAGAGTCGCCTTGAAGCTTATCAGGCCCGCGAAGACAAGCAGCAGCGTGACGAAAAGCGCCGCGTCGGCTACCAGCCCCTGCGCCCTGTAATAAATGAGCATGAACGCCAGCACCATGAACGCTCCTATGAGCCCCGCGCGTATCCCCGCCCTTATTGAGTCGGAACCCATCGTGGGTCCTACGGACCTGTTTTCCAGGATATCTACCGGGACAGGCAATGCGCCTGCCGGAAGCATTAGGGCAAGTCGGTGCGCCTGGGCAGATGAAAACCGCCCAGAAATCTGCGCGTTGCCGCCGCTTATACGCTCCTGCACCACCGGAGCCGAGATAACGACATCGTCAAGCACTATGGCTATCTGTCTGCCGATATTTCCAGCCGTTGCTTCGTCGAAGAGCCGTGCGCCCTCGCTGTCGAACTCCAGAGTCACGACCGGCCTTCCCAGGTTGTCGTAACTGGTTTTCGCGTCTACAAGATATTTGCCGCTCACATAGGCCTTTCCAAGCAGGTAGGCGCTTTCCTCGTCGCCCGGAGCAAAGAGAAGTTGCGGATCTTCCTGCGCCCGCTCCATCATCAGCGCATCCGCCTCTTCGATCTGGGTTTTTACGTCTTCCCAGCGCTGCTGCGCGGCCAGATAGGATTCCCTGGAATCGTAGTTCCCGCGTTCAGGGCCGGGAGGAAGGGCCGAACCCGCCTCCACTACCTGACGGAACTCGAGCATGGCCGTTTTTCCGATCAGTTCCAGCGCGGCTTCCGGATCCGCCACGCCGGGAAGATCCACAATGATCCTGTCGTCTCCCTCTCTCTGTATGACCGGCTCGGTGACCCCGTACTGATCGACCCTGTTCCTCAAAACGGCCAGCAGACGCTCCACACTGTCGTTGGTAACCGGCTGATCCGGTGTGCCTACAGCCTGGAGCAGAATATGGGCGCCGCCTTTAAGGTCCAGCCCAAGCCGGACGCGGCCCCGTATCGGAAAGACGGTCAACAGGGCGGCTATGACGACGACGGCTACGAGAATCAGCCGCCAGCGGTCCCTTTTAAGCATACACATACCCTCCCTTTCCCTGTTCAGGACAGCGATCCGGCGGAATGGTCCCGCCGGCCCCGCCTTTACATTTCATAAAAAACGGAGCGGACGCCATGGCATCCACTCCGCAGCGACTGCGTCGCGGAAGAAACAGAACTCTACTGCTCCTTTTTCTCCTCGCTGGCCGCCTTTTCCTTTTTACCGGATGATTCCACAGGCTGCTCGCCCTCGACGCGTTTCATCTGGATGGAGCTCTTCAGGACCCTTACCTTGACTCCATCGGCGACCTCGAGAATGAAGCTGTCGTCCTTCATTTCCGTAACGACGCCAAAGAAACCGCCCGCCGTAACTATCTGGTCGCCCCTGCGAATGGCGGCGATCATTTCCTCATGCTTGCGCTGACGTTTCTTCTGAGGCCTGATGATAAGGAAATAGAAGATTACTACAAATACCGCCAGCGGAAGCAACATACCCATCAAACTGCCAGACTGCTGCAATCACAACGCCTCCCTATGCATTGTTATCCACGATTTTGCTTTGCACATTCTATCATGACGTCCCCTGAAGCGAAATACGGAAAGGTCCTATATCCCCGCTTGCTTCAGGTAGAACAGAAGCTTCTCCAGTTCAATGGAGATATCCACCCGGTAGACAAGGACATCTTCCGGAGCGGCAACGGCCGATGTTGCAAAGGTCAGTATTCCCCTGACAGTACCCGCCGCCACCGCCCGGTCCACCGACGACTGAGCCGCACCGCCCGGAACCGTAAGGATAACTATTTCTATCCCCTTTTCCCGAATAATATCGGTCATGTTGTCGGCGTGATAGCACGGCACCTCGCAGATGGTGGTTCCAACCTTTTCGGGATCGACGTCGAAAACGGCCTCCATGCGGAATTTGTCACTCCGCAGGGCCCGGTGCCCCAGAAGGGCCTCTCCAAGGCGCCCCGCTCCCACCAGCGCTATGCGCCAGAGCCTGTGAGGAGACAGTATCTCGCTTATATGTCCATAGAGGCGGTCCACGTGATACCCGACGCCCCGTTTGCCGATCTCCCCGAAATAGGACAGGTCCTTGCGAACCTGGCTGGCCTTGAGCCCCAGCATGTCTCCGATCTCCTGCGAGGAGATGACCCTTCTGCCCTCTTCGTGAAGCTGGGTCAGGAGCCTGTAATACTGAACAAGTCTTTCTACAGTTGGTTCGGCTACCCTCATTTACATGTCACCGGCCCGGCCGAGGGCCCTCGTCCTGCGAAATCGTTCCAGACCGGAGAAACACGCCGTTCCTCCCGTTTCCTCCTCGATCACAAGCAGCCTGTTGTACTTGGCCACCCTGTCCACCCTGGCGGGAGCTCCTGTTTTGATCTGCCCGGAACCGGTGGCGACCGCGAGGTCGGCTATGAAGGAATCTTCCGTTTCTCCCGATCTGTGGGAAATCACAAACCCGTATCCGTTCCATCTGGCGTCCTCTATCAGCTTCAGTGTTTCCGTTACCGTTCCTATCTGGTTCAGCTTAACCAGTACGGCGTTCGCCGCGCCGCGTTTCAGGCCCATTTCGAACCTGGCCGGATTGGTGACGAATATGTCGTCGCCTACTACCTGTATGCTGTCTCCCAGGGCTCTCGTCATGGCTTCCCATCCGTTCCAGTCCTCTTCGGCCATGCCGTCCTCTATGGGTACGAGAGGAAAACCGTCGCAGAGGTCACGATAGTACGCCACGAGATCTTCCACCGCAAGATCTCCTGATTCTCCCGCGAACCTGTACGCGCCGTCTTTCAGCAGCTCACTGGCGGCCACGTCCAGCGCAAGGCTTATGTCGACGCCGGGTTTGTATCCCGCAGCCTCTATAGCCTCCACCAGTATCTCCATGGCCTGGCTGTTGGACTGAAGGTTGGGGGCGAAACCGCCCTCGTCTCCAATGGAAACGGTGTAGCCCCTCTTTTTGAGTATTCCCTTCAGGGTGTGGTAGGTCTCAACGCCCATCCTCAAAGCCTCGGGATAGGAATCGGCCCCGTGGGGAATGATCATGAATTCCTGTATGTCGAGATTGTTGTCGGCATGCACCCCTCCATTGATGACGTTCATCATGGGGGTAGGCATTATTTTGCGACCCGACCCGCCCAGCCATCTCCACAGGGGAAGCCCCAGGTCCAGTGCGGCCGCCCTTGCGCAGGCCATGGAAACGGAAAGCATGGCGTTG
>CAZBLL010000062.1:0-7989 GCA_964492625.1 uncultured Synergistaceae bacterium | reverse complement strand
GAAAAATTCGACGGTCTGCGTCTGGAATCGGCAAGAGTTCCGGCAAAAAGACTTAAGGAAGCATATTCGGAAGTTGACTCTCAAACTATTGAGGACCTTAAATTCGCCGAAAAAAGGATAAGGAATTTTGCCGAGCACCAGAAAGCGTGTCTGACGGGATTGAGCTATGAAATAACCCCGGGTGTAACCTTGGGGCATCGGCTTATACCCATCAGTTCATGTGGTTGCTACGTGCCTGCGGGCAGATACCCGCTGCCCTCGTCTGCATTGATGTCGGCTATTCCCGCAAAAGTCGCCGGAGTAAAGAGGATAGCGGCCTGTTCACCCCCCAGCAGAGGAAGCAAAGGCATTCACCCCGCCGTCCTCGTTGCAATGGATATTGCCCAGGTTGATGAGGTTTACTGCATGGGAGGAGCCCAGGCCATAGCGGCTTACGCCTTTGGCACCGAAACAGTGAAACCGGTGGATATAATCGTTGGCCCGGGAAACAAATTCGTAACCGAAGCAAAAAGACAGGTCAGTGGGTCTGTTGGGATAGACATGCTTGCAGGACCAAGTGAAGTGGTGATAATCGCCGACCAATCGGCCGATCCCAAATGGGTTGCCGCTGATTCCCTTTCACGATGCGAACACGACCCAAATTCCTGGACGGTCCTTGTGACAACAAGCAGAGATCTTGCAGACCAGGTTACCAAAGAAATTGCCAAACAGTTGAAAACCCTGAAAACTGCTGAACTCGCAGGCCAGAGCTGGAGAAACAACGGCCGGATACTTATTGCCGACTCACTCGATGAGGCTGTAGAGATTACCAACGAAATAGCGCCGGAGCACCTACAGGTGATGACTGAAGACAGCCACGCTACTTCGGAAAAGCTGGAAAACTTCGGTTCGCTTTTTATTGGCCATTACGCTCCAGTTCCTTTCGGCGACTATGTATCGGGGCCCAACCATATTTTGCCCACCTCGCGGTGCAGCAGGTTTTCAAACGGAGTATCTGTCGAAACATTTATCAAGATCAGTTCGGTTCAGGAGATCACCGAAGAGGGCGGGAAATATCTTTCCGCGCCCTGCGCGAGGCTAGCCGGAGTCGAAGGACTTTTCGGGCATCAGTATTCCGCGAAGCTAAGAGGTTAGAAACTGTTTGCCTGAAGGGAAATTGCATTATCAGGCGAATCCTTGCATCAAGGGAGGCAACACATGCGCAATACGATTTCTGAAAAGCCTGACTGCCTTAACCATAATAATCGGCCATCCGGCGGCGACGCCCTTGAACTGACAAAAATCACCAAGATATATCCTGGAACAGTTGCTTTGAAGGACGTCAACCTCAGGGTGAAATATGGCCAGGTCCACGGTCTTATCGGAAAAAACGGGGCGGGTAAATCAACGCTGGTTGGTATCCTTGCCGGGCTCATTAAAGCCACGTCCGGGACGATTTCGATTGAAGGCAACTCATTCTCTCGCCTAAGCAGAGTCCAGGCCAAAAGGGAAGGGGTCGCGATAGTCACTCAGGAACCGGAGATAATTCTGGATATCACGGTTGCCGAAAACCTTTTTCTCGGGAATTTCGGCGCCGGTAAAACATTCGTCGACTGGTCCGGTATGTTTACCAATGCAAAGCAACTGGTTGAGAAAGCCGGTCTCGACATCGACGTAAGGCTCAGGGCGGGTGATCTTTCGCTCAGCGAAAGGCAGCTGTTGTTGATAGTAAAGGCCTGCATCGTTGAAGAAGCCAAAATCATTATCCTCGACGAATCTTCCGCCCCGCTTACACAGAAAGACTCCCAGATATTGAAGAAAATCGTAAACGACCTGCGAGAACAGGGAAAGGCGATCATCTACATTTCGCACCACATAGAGGAATTGATGGAAATTTGCGACTGTCTCACAGTTCTGCGCGATGGAGAAACAATAACTACAAGGGAAAAAAGTCAGGTGACCCATCAGAGTCTTTCGGAACTTATTGTCGGCGAAGGATATGTATCAGACAAGATAAGGGCGACATGTGACTCCGCCACCGCAGTTGGTGAAACTCTGTTGGAGGTTAGGGGTTTGACTCGCTGGGGCGAATACGAAGACATTAGTTTCTCTCTGCACCGCGGAGAAGTGCTTGGCATCGCAGGGCTGAGGGGAAGCGGCAGAACCGAGATACTCAAAGGTATAGCAGGGATAGAACAGTCAGATAAGGGAGACGTTCTTCTTAAAGGAGAGACCTGTCATTTCAGCAAGCCTAGCCAGGCTCTTGAAAACGGGGTTACCTACCTGCCCGAAGAGCGTGAAGCAGAAGGGCTTATCAGCCTTTTCAGCATCAAGGACAATCTTGTTTTGAACAGCCTTCGCAAATTTACCCGATTCGGGCTTATCGATTCATCCCTTTGTGAACAAAAAGCCGGGCAAGTATTTCAAAACGTTCAGGTCAAAGCCTTTTCCCTGGAGCAGGCTGTAGAGGAGCTCTCGGGTGGTAATAAACAGAAGGTAATGATCGGCCGCATAATGGCGGCCGAACCAGAGGTCTATCTCCTTGACGAGCCGACAAAAGGGGTTGATGTCGGAGCGAAGAGAAGCATTCTTTCTCTGATCTACGAAAAAATCCGGGGAAACGCAGGCGTGATCATTACTTCTCCAGGTCTCGATGATCTTATTGAGATATGTGATCGGGTCATCGTGTTGTACGAGGGCCGAATAAAGAAAACATACGAACGTATCAATTTTGAGGAACAGCAACTATTTATGGATATTCAAGGGTTTTAATTGTCGATTTTTGAGGTGAAAAAAGCATGTCTAATGGGTTGAAAATCAAATTGTTTTTGTTGGACAACGTAATATGGATCATGCTTATCCTGTTTTTTCTCGTAAGTGCTTACGGAGTGCCGCAGTTTTCGTCGTGGTCGAACATAGTAAATATCCTTTACCACTCAACCATAATGAGCATGCTGGTGCTTGCCCAGGGGTTTGTGCTGATAAGCGGTAATCTCGATCTGTCCATCGACTCGATACTGGCTTTTGCTCCCGGTATCGTTATCCTGGCGGCCACAAACTGGTTTCCTGGAGTATTGGGTAACCCGTTTCTTTGCATCTTTCTGACCCTGGTGGTTGGTGGAATGCTCGGGCTTTTCAATGGTGTGTGTGTTTCCAAACTGGGTATGAACGCCTTGATGCAGACGCTTTCGGTCTCCATTATTTTGCGTGGCCTGATCCTGTTTCTTATCCCGTTTTCCATATTCCCGCTCAACCCCGCCTACTCGTTCATAGGAAAAGCAAGAGTTTCTGCCCTGGGCAACATGCCCGTGGCCATATTCATAACCTTCGGTATCTTTCTGTTTTTCCACATCGTTCTCAAACACACTGTTTTTGGAAGGAACTATATGGCTACAGGAGGTAACAAACGGGCAAGTTATGTCGCCGGAGTCAACACCTCTCGAATGATAATCGCCGGTTTTGTAATCGCGGGTGTTCTTTCGGCTGTAGCAGGTCTTCTGACTGCCGGGCGACAAGACTCGGTGTCAAACACGATGGGGAACGGCATGGTGCTCCTGGCTTTTGCCGGAGCGCTGCTTGGGGGAACATCGATGTCCGGAGGCAAGGGGTCGTCCCTGGGGATGCTGGGCGGCGCTATTCTTCTGGGAATGTTTTCCAACGCCTTGAATCTTATGGGAGTTCAGGTGACGTTGGTCCATGCGGTTCAGGGAACACTGATTTTCCTGGCCATTCTTATTGACCGGTTCAGGTTCCAGCTGAGGGCGAAGCTTTTACGAAACGAACAGCTTAAAAAACTGAAAAACACAGAAGCGACGGCATAGCCTGTAGTACCGGTCACGGCGGGAGGTGGTGAAAGGCTCTCCGGAAACAGTGCTTGCAGAGGTGTGGTATGGATACAGCCAGAGCATTTTCCATAAGGAGGAAAACTACATGAAAAAGATTCAACTTCTTGTTTTGGGGCTCTTTGTGTTTGGATTGTTTTTCTCGGTCGCAGCCGGCGCCGCCGAAGCCGCAGATGAAGAACTGACCTTTGGGATGATAATCAGGGACCCGTCGGCGCCGTTCCAGGTGGCCATGGTCAAGGGCGCCGAGGACATGGCTGAGGCGCACAATATCAACCTTATCGTTCACGCGGGCAAAGGCGATACGATGAAGATCATGGATATCATCGACAACTTCATCACGCAGGATATCGATGCGTTTATCCTTGCCGGAGCCGTAGATCTAAGGGGACTTGTTCCCGGAATCATGCGCTTGAACGAAGCGGATATCCCGGTTGCCGCCGTCGACACATCTCCCGAGGGCGGAAAGGTCGATTTTTTCCTTTCCTTTGATATCGAGAAAGCCAGCACAAAGGCGGCCCGGGCTTTTGTTGAAGGAATAATGGAAAGAAACGGCGGAGAGGTTCCCGAAGGGGTCGTTATCGAAATTACGGGCGACCAGGCTGATATGTTTACCCAGGCATGCACCAAGGGCTTTAATTCCGTTGTCGATGAATATCCCCAGCTCACAGTGGCCCAGGGTGAAGGCAAGTGGAACAACACCGATTCTCACAACAAGGTATCCGACCTTCTAACCAGGTTCGGCGACAAGGTGCTTGGCGTATATGTCCAGACGCCCGATATCATGGGTGCTGGAGCCGTTTCGGCCATAGAAGCAGCCGGACTCCAGGCCAAGGATTTCGGCATCTGCGGAATCTGCATTGGCCCGGAAGGCGTAGAACTCATCAAACAGGGAAAATTGCTGGCAGTGGTAGAGCAGCCTGCATACGCCTCTGCGCAGCTTGCTGTTCAGTATCTGTACGACAAGATCAAGGGAAACCCTGTTCCCCAGATAGGCGACACCATCACCGAAAAAGATGCACTTTGGTCTCCGGCCAGGGTTATCGAAAACACGTGGGCGGATGAAGGAGCATTTATCTGCCTGCAGGGTCCGCTTGTCCCGCAGGAAATCGAAGTAACAGACTCCAGGCTTTGGGAGAACATGCTGGTATCCAAATAGCAATAGTATTTGTTTATGGGGGACGTCTACAAGACGCCCCCCAATTCATTTGAGGTGATTTAAAATGCTGAAAATGTTCATTTCTCCCGGCAGGTACGTCCAGGGTCCGGGGGCTATCAGGGAAACAGGCAAATATCTTTCCATACTTGGGGGAACTCGAGTTTTTGTCATTGCCGACCCCATAGGGATTAAGGTGGTCGGGAATGAGATACAGCAAAGCCTTAAAAAACATGACCTACAATGTCAGATAGAAAACTACGGTCAAGAGTGCTGCGAGGAAGAAATCTCAAGGCTGATTGAACTTGCTTCACGGTTCAGGGCCGATATTGTTATCGGGGTCGGCGGGGGGAAATCCATCGACGTAGCCAAAGCGGTTTCTCACTCCATGAAACTGTCTCTGGCCGTTGTACCTACCATTGCGGCAACCGACGCCCCATGCAGCGCCTTGTCGGTGATATACACAAAAACCGGAGAGTTCGATTCGTTCCTGCTTTTATCGAGAAACCCGGACCTTGTTTTGGTGGACACTGCGGTTATCGCCAAGGCGCCGCCGCGTCTCTTTGTTTCCGGAATGGCCGATGCGCTTTCAACCTGGCTGGAGGCCGATACCAGTTACCGTACCGGTACAGCCGGAATGCAGGGCACGGTGTCTACGCTTGCGGCCCAGGGTTTGGCAAAACTCTGCTATGACACGATCATCGAAAACGGCTATCAGGCAAAACTGGCCGTAGAGCGGGGTGTGCCCACTGAGGCCGTAGAAAAAATAGTAGAAGCAAACACGCTGCTTTCGGGAATAGGTTTTGAAAGCGGAGGTTTGGCGGCGGCGCATTCTTTTCACGATGGAGTAACGGTTCTGGAAGAAACACACGGTTTTTACCATGGCGAAAAAGTGTCATTCGGAATCATTTTCCAGCTTGTCCTTGAAAACAGGCCGCAAGCTCTGGTGCGGGAAATACTTGATTTCTGCATAAAAGTCGGGTTGCCCGTAACTCTTGGGGATATTGGAATCAAAGAGGCAACTGAGGAGAAAATCACAAGAGTTGCCGAAGCGACTGCAGCCGAAAACGAAACCATACATAGCGAGCCCTTCCCCGTTACCCCCGATATGGTATACGCGGCGATTCTCGGAGCGGATTCCCTGGGCAGGGACGCAAAAAAGGGATACATCGCCTGACAGCGTTGGTCCCGCCGTTCAACACCGCGGGGTACGGACATTGTTGCTGAGGAGAGTTTGAAATGCAGACTGACATCCAGATTGCTCAATCGGCGCAGCTTAAATCCATTGAAGAGATAGCACACCAGGCTGGGATACAGACAGAGGCCCTGATACCATATGGGAAATACAAGGCCAAAGTGGATTTTACATCTTTGCCCGACATGTCGGCCCGCCCTTCAGGCAGGCTGGTTCTTGTTACCGCAACAACTCCAACTGCGGCGGGAGAGGGCAAGACTACAACTACGATAGGGCTTGCGCAGGCCTTTGGAAAAATCGGCAAAAAAGCTTTTACATGCCTCAGGGAACCGTCGCTTGGTCCATGCTTTGGAGTCAAGGGGGGAGCCGCTGGTGGTGGTTACTCTCAGGTGCTTCCAATGGAGGACATAAATCTTCATTTCACAGGAGACATCCACGCCGTTACCACCGCGCATAATCTTCTGGCGGCCCTCCTGGACAACCACCTGCAGCAGGGAAACAGTCTCAAAATCGACCCGCGAAAAATCACATTCAACAGAGTTATGGATATGAACGAGCGTTCCCTGAGGCAGATCATAACGGGCCTTGGAGGCAGGGGAAACGGGATACCCAGAGAGAGCGGATTCGATATTTCCGTTTCCTCCGAGGTAATGGCTATCCTCTGTCTTTCAAAAGATATAGAAGAACTTAAGAAAAGGCTGGGCAAGATCGTCGTGGGCTATACCTTCGATGACGAAATGGTCACAGCCCACGACCTGAAGGCCGAAGGGGCCATGACCGCTCTGTTGAAAGACGCCCTGTTTCCCAACCTTGTCCAGACCCTGGAGCATACCCCGGCTTTTGTGCATGGAGGACCGTTCGCCAATATTGCTCATGGAACCAACTCGCTCATAGCAACCAGACTCGCGTTGCAACTCTCGGATGTGGCCGTTGTAGAGGCCGGTTTCGCCTCTGACCTGGGCGGCGAAAAATTCATGGATATCGCCTGCCCGTACGGTAACTTTCATCCCGACGCCGTTGTTCTGGTTACCACGGTACGGGCTCTTAAAATGCATGGCGGTGTCAGCAAAAACGATCTCGGGAACGAGAATCTGGAGGCCCTTGAAAAGGGTTTTCAAAACCTTGACGCCCATATCGAAAACATATCCCAATTCGGGGTTCCAGTTGTAGTGGCGCTGAATAAATTTCCTACGGATACTGAAGACGAATTGAGAAAAACTCTTCTTCACGTAAAAGAGGCTGGACAGCAGGTTGCGTTGTCCGAAGTTTGGGAAAAAGGCGGCGCCGGGGGGCTTGATCTGGCGGAAAAAGTTGACCGGGCTATGCAGCAAAAATCCAGCTTTATGCCTTTATATGATATGGGAACCTCCCTGAAGGAAAAAATCGAAAGAGTTGCGAAAAGGGTATACGGCGCCGATGGAGTTTCATATGCACCCTTAGCCGCAAGGACCCTAGAACAATTGCAAAGCCGGGGCTACGGAAACCTCCCGGTTTGCATGGCAAAAACACAGATGAGTCTTTCTGATGATCCTTCTAAAATGGGTAGGCCCCGGGGTTGGCGCCTTACGGTAAGAGAAGTAAGACTCTCGGCCGGGGCGGGATTTGTGGTGCCCATCTGTGGTTCTATCATGACCATGCCCGGGTTGCCCAAAAAACCTGCTGCCGAATCTATCGATGTCGATAAGAACGGGGTAATTACCGGCCTCTTTTGAAAACGTTGCACTGGATGATCAACAGGTTGTTTCCCCTGGTTGAAAAACGTAGCCCCGTTGCAAATACGGAGGTTTGCGAAAGGGGCTACCATCCATTTCCGGTAC
>CAZBLL010000061.1:376-8087 GCA_964492625.1 uncultured Synergistaceae bacterium | reverse complement strand
ACGTCTGCTCCTGAAGTCGCCGCGCGCTCCCATCGTAGTGCTCAAGGCTCGCCCCGCAAACGGGCTCTCATCACTGCTCGCGCCGGGTCAGGACACTCTGGGGATAATGCTCCCCTATACGCCGCTCCATCACCTTTTGCTGCGTGAAACGGGCGCCCTGGTCATGACCAGCGCGAACATAAGCGACGCTCCGATCGTTTCCGAAAACGAAGAGGCCCGCAGGGATCTCGAAGGCGTGGTCGACTGGTTCCTTTTTCACGACCGCCCGATACATATGAAAATAGACGACTCGGTCGTTTCCGCTTCCTCCAGTCGCACCATAATGCTTCGTAGAGCCAGGGGATTCGTCCCTCATCCAATACTCACCAACAATGGAATGCCTCAGATTCTGGCGGCTGGAGGAGAAATGAAGTCCACATTCGCATTCACCCGAGCCAACACCGTTCTGCTAAGCCAGCACCTCGGAGACCTGAAGCATCTTGAAACATCGCTCTTTTACAGGAGGGCTCTCAGACACTTCGCCGATCTATATGGACTTAAACCGCGATTTTTGGTCAAGGACGCCCACCCGCAGTACGTTTCCGGAAGGCTGGCTCTTGAGTTGATCGACCAGCCCGAAGAAATACTGGAGGTCCAGCATCACCACGCTCACATGTCGGCCTGCCTGCTTGACGCAGGATTCGAGGGTCCAGCCCTTGGGTTGATCCTTGACGGCACCGGGTATGGAACTGATGGCTCCATCTGGGGTGGGGAATTTCTCTGCGGGGACGCCTCCGGATACAAACGTCTGGGATCTTTCAGAACGGCTCCACTGCCTGGCGGGGAAAAGTCCATTCTTGAACCCTGGCGGTTCGCCCTGGCTCTCCTCTCTGAGGCTTTCGGGCGTTCCCGGGCCCTCGAGATCGCGGCCCGGCTATGGCCCGATGAATCAAGGCGAATTGAAACGGTGCTTGATTCTGCAACAGAAGCTCCACTGACATCATCCTGCGGAAGGCTTTTCGACGCCGTATCTTCGATCCTGGGCATCCGGGAACGTGTGTCCTACGACGGCCAGGCAGCCATGGAACTGGAATCGGCGGCTTCTGGAAACGCCTGTCCGGAGCCGTTTTCCGTAACGGAAGAAAACGGTTTCATTACGCTCGACTGGGTTCCGGCGATACGGTCGCTTGTAGAAAACGACGCCCGCCGAAACCCGTCGGCAGCGGCGTCGGCCTTTCACCTCGGGCTGGCCTCTGCCCTGGCCGACATCGCCGTCGTCCTTGGGGAACGAACAGGTCTTTCCGCCGTAGCCCTTTCGGGAGGCGTATGGCAGAACATGAGGCTTCTTTCACTAACAACCGCCTTCCTGAAACAACGGGGCCTTAGACCTGTCCTTCACAAAAACCTGTCCCCCAACGACGAATGCGTTTCCGCCGGCCAGGCGGCAATAGGAGCCGCCCGCTGGAGCGGTTATTCGTAGCGGGGGCCGTATTCTATTTCACTTACCAGTTCAAGCTTCTTGAGACTGTGAATACCGTCCACGTATCTGATGGTGCCGCTTTTGGACCGCATCACTATGGAACTCGTCCGTATCCTGTTACCTTCGTATCGCACGCCCTGCAGCAGCTCGCCGTCGGTAACGCCTGTGGCCGCAAAGAACACGTTGTCCGAAGACACCAGATCATCGAGATACAGCACCTTGTTGAGGTCCATCTTGAAATCCCTGCATCTTGCGGCTTCTTCCGAATTTCGCGGCCACAGCTTGCACTGCATGTCTCCGCCCACGCACTTCAACGCGCATGCGCTGACCACAGCCTCAGGTGAACCGCCTATTCCCATCAGCATATCTATTCCGCTTTCGGGTTTGCATGTCATGAGAGCTCCGGCGATGTCTCCGTCCGTGATAAGCCTTATCCTCGCACCGGTTGACCGTATTTCCGCTATGATCTGTTCGTGTCTGGGTCTGTCAAGAACAACTACGGTTACATCCTCGGGTGATTTGTTCAGCGCATCGGCAACCCGATTGATGTTTTCGTAGACGGACTCTTCTATGTCTATCGCCTCCCGGGCGCCGGGCCCGGCGGCTATCTTGTTCATATAAAAAATATGTTTTGGATCATACATCGTTCCTTTTTCCGAAAGCGCCACCACACTTACAGCGTTGGGCCTGCCCAGGGACAGCAGTCTCGTTCCGTCGATAGGGTCTACGGCAATATCTACCGCCGGAGCATCGCCTGTTCCAAGCACCTCGCCGTTGAAAAGCATCGGCGCCTCGTCCTTTTCGCCTTCCCCGATAACTACCACCCCGTCCATGCTTATCGTGTTCAGCATGTACCTCATGGCGTTTACAGCCGCGTTGTCCGAGGCGTTCTTGTCGCCTCTTCCCA
The DNA here is from genome assembly GCA_964492625.1 of uncultured Synergistaceae bacterium. Classification (GTDB taxonomy): domain Bacteria; phylum Synergistota; class Synergistia; order Synergistales; family Thermovirgaceae; genus CAZBLL01. Next base: position 5,721 of record CAZBLL010000061.1, on the reverse strand, counting down.
TCCATCTCCCCGCAGACATAGCTGCTGCTTCCGTCGCCCGCACAAGTTCCAGCGCCATGTTCCGTTCAGGTTTGGTCATCCGTATCAACCTCCGTTTTCCGCCAGTCAGGCGGATTCTTAACTGGGATCGGGGAAGCGTTCAAAAACGGTATCTACGAACCGCAGGAAATAGTCGTTGTCAAAAAGGGTTTCCAGTTCCTTGCGATCCAGTTTTTCCTGAACTCTGGGATCGTTGCCCAGTAGATCCCGAAACGACTCTTTTCCGCTCCAGCAATGCATGGCGTTCTCCTGCACCACGCTGTAGGCCTGTTCCCTGGTCATACCCTTTTTCACCAGTTCCAGAAGGACCCTCTGGCTGTACACCAGCCCACCGGTCAGATCAAGGTTTTCGGCCATCGACTCTGGATATACATCCATTTCGGAAACAATAGTGAGCATTTTCAAAAGCATATAGTGAGCCAGATGAAAACCGTCGGGCCATATGACACGCTCAACCGAGGAGTGGCTTATGTCTCTCTCGTGCCAGAGTGCGATGTTTTCCAGCGCCGAATGAGAGTATGACCTCAACAGCCTTGACATCCCGCATATCCGTTCACAGAGAATGGGGTTTCTTTTGTGGGGCATGGCCGATGACCCCTTCTGGCCGCGGCCGAAAGGCTCGGCGGCCTCAAGCACCTCCGTCCTCTGCAGATGTCTTATCTCGGTAGCCATTCTTTCCATTCCGGCTCCCAGCGAGGCTATCGCGTAAAGAACTTCGGCGTGCCTGTCCCGCTGAAGTATCTGGCTTGAGACCGATGCGGGAGACAGTCCCAGAAGTTTGCAGACTCGCTCCTCTATATGGGGCGGGCAGTGGGCGTATGTACCTACCGCTCCGGATATTTTACCCACCGCAATGTGCCGGCGGGCTGCTTCCAGTCGTTCCCTGTCCCTTCCTGCTTCGGAATACCAGTTCAGTATCTTGAGCCCGAAAGACAGGGGTTCTGCGTGTATCCCGTGGGTCCTTCCTGCGCAGGGCGTATATCTGTATTTCCAGGCCGCACGCAGCAGGCTGTCCATAAGCGCATCAAGCGCGGAAACCAGAATATCGATACCCCTCGTAATTACGATTGAAGCCGCCGTATCGAGAACGTCACTGCTTGTGAGCCCCATATGGATAAACCGGCCGCTCGGACCTGTTTTTTCGGTAAGGGATGAAACAAAGGCGATAACATCGTGATGAACTTCGTTTTCTATCTCGTTTATCCTGGTCACATCTATCGAGGCGCGTTCCTCAATGGCCTTCAGGTCGCCTGGCGGAATAAGGCCGTCTTCCATCCAGGCGCGACATACGGCCAGTTCAACCTCAAGCCATGTCTTGTAACGATTTTCATCAGACCAAAGTTCCGTCATAGCATCTGTGCTGTAACGCTCAATCAAGGATGTCCGCCTCCCTCATCTGTCTGATGTCCTGAATCCATTGTTTTCTTACTCTGCAGAGAAAATCGTTGTATCCTCCATCCGCAAAATCCGGAAAAGTGTAATCGAACGATTCCCATTCGCCGAATCTGAATCTAAGAGTGACCTCCGCGAAAACGCCTTCTTTTATATAGATCCTGTGCGCGTGATCCTTTGTCGAAGCCAGAACAAGCCGCGCTCCATCGATATAGCCGGGATCGATATTCACTCGTCTGCAGGCCCCGCTTTCCTCTTCTACGGAACAGGAAAAATGCTTCCATCCAGCAAGATCACCCGCGAAGGCAAGTCCCCTGAACGAAAAGAAAGTCCTGTAAAGCCTGGGGGCGATATCACTGTAATAATCGGTATGAGAAAAAAGCGAAGTCTCACTCTGTACCTCAATAGGGCCCCAGACCGGAGTGAGACGCTTCACGGTCCAGTCAAGCCAGTCGCTGTCGGGATGCAGCACCCCGGTTACAAGCTTAACCGCCGGCTTCTTCGGGCTCATCATGCCCCGTCGCCTCTATATCCCTGTCGATCAGAGCCGGAACGAACGTACCCGGGTCAAAGGGGTAAATATCATCAACGTGTTCTCCGAGTCCTACGAACCGAACCGGAAGGCCCAATTGTTCAGCCACGGAAAAAACAATGCCGCCTTTTGCCGTGGAATCATACTTGGCCAGCACAACGCCCGTGATATCAAACGCTTCCGAAAAAGCCCTGGCCTGCAAAAGGCCATTCTGGCCGGAAACGGCGTCAAGCACCAGCAACGCCTCTTTTCCCCACCCTTCGCATTCCCTGTCGATAACCCTCCCGATCTTCGACGCCTCGTCCATCAGGTTCGACTTCGTATGCAACCGTCCCGCGGTATCGACGACAAGCAGATCGTATCCGCCCGCAGTCGCGGCCCTGATCGCGTCGAATACCACCGCGGCGGGGTCGCTACCCGGGTTCTGCGCAACAACCCTCAGAGAAAGTTTTTCGCCCCAGGCCTTCAACTGATCGATGGCGGCCGCTCTGAAGGTATCCGCAGCGGCAAACAGAACCTTCTTGCCGGACCGGTGCATCAGGTGCGCCAGCTTTGCGGCGGTTGTGGTTTTGCCCCCTCCGTTGACTCCAGCCAGCAGCACTACTGTCGGATAGCCGTCTCTGGTATCTATGGGTTTTCCCATTCCAGGAACCGATTCAAGCTTTTCCACCAGCATTTCAGCAAGTATGTCCCTTACTTCCTGTGCGCTGCGGCAGCCCCGTGAACGTTTTTTCAGTTCGTCTGTTGTTGAAACAGCCAGGTCGACGCTGATGTCCCCGGCCACTAGCGTATCTTCCAGTTCTTCCCAGAACTCCTCCGTCGGCCGAAAATCGCTGAAAAGCGAGGCCAGTCTCCAGGAAGAACGTACTTTACCCAGTCGTTTTCCCATATTCGGCGTAGCAGCCATGTTTTATCCTCCGCGGAATCAGACGCCCAGTCTTACTTCTCCGGGCCGTTGTTCGATTTACCGGGTTTCGGCTTCCGTTTTTTTCCACTCCGTTTTTTCGGCGGACTATTACCGCCCTGACCCTGAGTCGCTTGTCCAGGTGACTTTTCCTTCCCTGTTTCTCTGGTCGTATTGCGGCCGTCTGGTTTCTTGCGCGTTTTTCTGCGTCGCCTCGATCTTTTTTTTCCGGCTTCCGTTTTTTTGTCGGCGTCTTCCGAAACAGGTCCGGCGGCTGGCTTTTCACAACTTTCATCCTGTAATATCTCGGTTTCCGCGAACCGCCCCGGCAGACCGGTCTCGATCTCGCCCGGCAGTCGACCTGGTTCGGGAACAGCGATGTCAGTGGAATCCGCCGGTTTCCATTCTTCCCCTCTCTGGACCATTTGCCTGAATTCCTCAAATGACGAAACGGGCACCATCAGTTCACCTGTTTCGTAATTCATCATCCTTACCGATGCTGAAGCTATATCCAGTCCAGCAACGGTGAAAGTCTTTTCCGGGCCCTTTACCTTGGTCCCCGGGTTCGGAAGATCCTGCCATAATTCACGGTACATGGAATGTTCAAAACCCATGCAGCACATCAGTCTCCCGCATATACCCGAGATTTTCGACGGGTTCAGCGCCAGGTTCTGCTCCTTCACCATTTTTATACATATGGGTTCAAAACGGTTGAGCCAGTAACTGCAACAGCACGGCTTTCCGCAAGGCGCCATGCCCTTTACGACCTTGGACTCGTCGCGTACACCAATTTGGCGCAATTCTATCCGTGTTTTGAATTCCCTGGCCAGATCCCTTACATAGGCGCGGAAATCTATCCTTTGCTCGGCAGTAAAATAGAAAAAAAGCTTTTTCCTGTCCATCAAATATTCTACGTCAACAAGCTTCATCCTGAGATCATGTTTTCTGAGGATAGCCCGCGCCCTGCACAGAATATCGTCTTCGGCCTTTCGCTGTTCTTCCCGCTCGCTGATATCCTGCGGGACAGCCTCCCGCAGAAACGATACATCCTGAAAAGGGGGCTCCCCTCCGCGTGTCTGGCTTTCGCCTGCTGCGCCCTTCATCTGTTCCCGGTACTGGTCTTCCTGTTCAGTTGAAATGGGGCCGGCCGAAACCGCTATTTCCTCTCCCCTGGCCGACTGTACAATAACCGACGTCCCGGCTGGAAATTCGGTTTCATCGCATTTCAGCACCCCCAGATATCGGGGTTTACCAAATATCATCAAGAAATTCGCCACAATCTATTCCCTCCATCAAGGCCAGAAAAAGAAGATCCTGCGTCATTGCCGCATTGATCTTCCCCCTGCGAGCGATCAAACGGATATTTTCAACGGCTGCCGCCTTGTCGTACAGGCCCTCCGCAACCAGGTAGGACCCCCAAGATTCTATCTCAAATACAATATCCTCGATCTTGAACTTTTTGGTGTTCTTCATCCACTCTACAAATTCCAATGCTGTTTTCGGAGGAGGCGCCGGTTCCAGACGATCCTCGCCCCTTACGGTAATCAGTCTTAGCCTGCTCCTGAGGGTCGGCAGCATATTGTCCTCACCAAAAAGGAAAAAGAGTCTTCCCGTTGACGGCGGTTCCTCGGTTATCTTCAGTAAACTGTTTGCGGCGGGAAGGGAAAACCGTTCGGCTCCATGGATAACCGCCAGCCTGCACCGCGCTACAACAGGTTTCAGCGAAATGGATTCCTTCAGGGTCCTGCAATCATCTATTCCGGGAGGCTTGCCGGGAGAGCCTAGAACGACAAGGTCCGGGTGACTGTCGCCGTCCCACATTTTGCAGGATCCGCAGTCGTCGCCACCCAGGCCGTTAAGGCAAAGCAGAATTTTCGCCGTCGCCTTCAGGGCTTCGTTATGAAAAGCTTCGGGTATGACCAGCCCTGACGACTGAGGCATGTCTCCTGACAGTGCAAGTTCCAGAACCGGTTCGAGCAACGCTTCAAGGTGTGAATCCGGGCGTCTGTCGTCAGGCAAGGTCAAACCTCGCGGTAAGCACTTGCATTATCTGTTCGTGTACCGCTGCTTCTTCCCGGGATCCGTTTATAACAACTATCCTTTCCGGATTCTTTCTGGCAAGAGCGGCGAACCCCCTGCGCGAATCCAGGGGCATTTCTCCGTCGCTCTCGAAACGGTCAATCACTCCGCCCCGGGCCTTAACGCGCTCGACACCCAGCTGATCGGGTACATCAAGCCAGAAGGTAATATCGGGCACAGGAAATCCCGCCAGTCGAAACAGGTCCTCCAGCACTTCTTCCGGAAGACCCCTTCCATAGGCCTGATAGGCTATGGTGGAATCAGTATAGCGCTCGCACAGAAGCCAGCGTCCCGCTTCCAGGGCGGGTTTTATAACCTGGGCCACATGCTCGCAGCGGTCGGCCATAAAAAGAAACGCCTCAGTCCATGTATGTCTGAGATCTCCATGCAGTATAAGTT
>CAZBLL010000061.1:0-366 GCA_964492625.1 uncultured Synergistaceae bacterium | reverse complement strand
CTCCGCCTGTCCATGAGCCCGGTTCTCTCGTTTTCACCACATTCAGAGAGCCCACCCTCCGCTGGAGCGAATCCGCCAGAAGATCAGCCTGCGTGGATTTTCCCGACCCGTCAACACCTTCAAGGGTAATGAACAACGCATCACGTCCCGTTCCGCTTTGTATGTTCGACGCATTCAGAATCGATAAAACACTCCCGCAGAATTTTCGTCTCCAAAGTCCCCTTCGGTTCTGCGGAAATACAGCCCCCAGTCGTCCGTGACACTATAGCCGCCCTCAAAAGCCCACACACCGTTTTTTTCGTCCCACCACTGAACTTTGAAATATGGACCCCCGGCGTTGGTTTGCGGGTACAGAAGCAGACCGGC
>CAZBLL010000060.1:0-8200 GCA_964492625.1 uncultured Synergistaceae bacterium | reverse complement strand
CACCGGGAACCGAGATGCCGCTTTCTTCCTCTATGTCTTCCTCCAGAAGCGGGCACCCCGAAATCTCTCTGGCCTGAAGGAACTCTCTACGGCACATGTGGACAATGGTGATTGTCAGAATGGCTAAGACCACAACGGAAAAGAAAACCAGCCCGGCGAACCAGAGCGTCTGGGGTATCCACAGCGGTGTCTGCAAAGGGGTGTTGGCCTTTGAGCCCCTGGCAAGCGATGTCTGGACCACGAAAAACGAAAAATACGTCATGGGCAGAGTGAAACCTGCCAGTGAAAACAGAGCCAGCAGATCCAGTGAGCGCTGAACGGATAACTTCATCTTGTTGTATAGGACATCTATGCGGATGTGCGCTTTTTCGAGCAGGGCGTACGCGAAAGACCATGTGCTTACAATCGCCAGCGTGTAACTGGAAAATTCTTCGGCGCCGCCTGTCGTTATCGAGAAAAATTTGCGTATCAGTACTTCCACGCCGATAAAAAGCGCCATTCCGAAGAGCAGTGCTCCTCCGAACAGCGTGGAGTAATCGGCTACGGAAGAAATAATGGGGATCTTTTTCGCCATATCCAGCCCTCCAGTGCGAAAATGTACTCAAAAAACCGGGGCCGGGTGATCGGTTTTCGATGTCCGGCCCCGGAAAAATGAGGTTTGCTGCTTCGGTTACAGGCTATTTCGCCTGGAGATCCACGACCTTGCCGATGGAATTGTTCCAGCGTTCGGCTGCTTCGGCGCCGGCTTCTTCGGCGAAGGCCGGCAGCACTGTCTCTACCAGGATCTTGCGCGACAGTTCAAAGTCGCCCGGCTGAACTTCAACAAGGTTGAGGTCTGCGGGGTCTCCGCAGGTGCACTCTTCCATGCCTGTAAGGCAGTAGATACCCATATTGGTCTCTTCGTTGGTTACGGCCCAGCCCGGAGTTTCAAGCTTGTCCTTGACCAGTTTTTCGATCTGCGCCTGTTCTTCGGCGCTGAACTGGTTCCAGCGGTCCAGGCTGATGACGGTCATAACATAATCCCAGCCTCCGATGGGAAGCGGGTACAGGTAGGATGTCACCTCGCCCCATCCGGCGTTGTATCCGGAAAGACTGCCGGTTACTGCGCCTTCCACTACGCCGCGCTGCAGCGACTGGGGAACTTCGGAGAAGGAAATAGTAACGCCCGCGGCGCCCAGCGCCTCGAGGAAGGCCGCTGTCGTCCAGCCGCTGGCCCTGATCTTTTTACTCTTAAGGTCGGCGAGTCCCGATATCTCGACATTCGAAAACAGTATCTGCGCCGGGTACGGGGTAAGCGCCAGCAGCTTGGCGTTGAATGTATTTTCCAGGGCCAGCTCCATAACCGGCCAGTAAGCGTCTACGACCTTTCTCGCGGTTTCAAGGTCCGGAGCAAGCGCAGGCAGGTCCAGTCCGGCAAGTTCGGGGCAGTCGGAGACAACGTAATCGACAACGGTATGCACCACGTCGAAAACTCCGTTCTGCATTTGTCTGAGGACCGCCGCTCCCTTGATGTTGATCTGGTCGAGGGATGTCATAATCGTTTCTACTTTCCCGTCCATGGCTTCGGGAAGCGTTGTTGTCCAGAATGGCTGTTCAAGGTTTTTATAAAGGGTCAGACTGCTCCAACTTCCCACTACTCTGAGCTTTTCGGCCGCCAGCGCCGGTGTGGCGAGCATGCACGCGACCAGCAGTATGGCTACCAGACTTGCTGTTCTCTTCATTTCTGATCCCCTCCTTGGTTTTTGCGGAACATATTCACTGATAAAACCATGTAACCATGTAACCCCGGTGATCTCACCTCCCTCTGAGGTTGTCCGGACGTCAGGGAGCAACGCCGTAGGTCTCCGGCCTTCTGTCCTGAAAGACCGGTATCGTTTCCCTTACCTGCGATACCAGCGAAGGGTCTATTTCAACTGAAAGGATGTCTTCTTTTTCTTCTTCGATCTCGCCCGCTATTTCTCCCCATGGGTCGATGACCATCGAGTGGCCGAAAAAAGATGTTTCGTTCGACGCGCCGCATCTGTTGCACGCCGCCACGAACATCTGGTTTTCTATAGCCCTTGCTTTGAGGAGGGTCCTCCAGTGGTCAAGGCGGGGGTAGGGCCATTCGGCGGGAACAAACAGCATGCGGCAGTCCTGGAGGGCAAGTGAACGGACAAGTTCCGGAAAGCGGATGTCGTAACATATGACCGCCCCGCATGGAAAGCCGTCCAGTTCGAAAAGGCAAAGGGAATCTCCCGGGGTTATAAAGAGATGCTCGTCCATAAGTTTGAACATGTGGATCTTGCTGTAGCTTGCAATGGTTCTTCCCTTTCTGTCGAAGGCGAAAAGAGTGTTGAATGCTTTTTCGCCCCTGAGGGTTGCTACCGAGCCCGCCACTATGTTGACGTTGTATTCTCCGGCAAGCGTCCCGAACAGTTCGGTGGTTCGGCAGCCTCCCGGGTCGCCTATGTCAGCCAGGTTTTCCAGCGAGTAGCCGGTGTTCCACATTTCCGGCAGCACAATGACGTCCGGCCTTTCCTTTTCTGCGGCGCTTTGCACCAGATCGGCGGCTTTTCGGAAATTCCGGTCAGGTTCTCCCAGCGCAATGTCCATCTGAATAAGTGAAAGTCTCATCAGAATCACCTCCTGCGGGCTGATGGGGTCAGTAACTGCCCCTGATGGCTGCTACCGAATAATCGTGCTCGATACTTCTGTGGAGAACCGGATCCTCGATCTGCATCCAGAAATGATCGCTGGGCCTCAGGCCGCCCGCAGCGGGGATGGTCCCCGAAAAAAGCACCGTTCCGTCCATGCTTTCGCCTGTTCTGCTGAATACGGTGTCCCTCAGGGTCTCCAGAGGAAGGATCGACTCGAGGGTCCCTTCCTGATAAAGGACGCGCTTGCCGTTTTCGTTTATCCAGGCCCGCAGGATGATGGAATCCCAGTGGTCCTTCATTTCGTCGAAAGGCCAGAAAACAAGGGGCAGTATCTTTTCGTTTATCTGTTTTGCCTTTTCGATATTCGCCGTTTCAAGATCCCGGTCCGTGTGGTCGCTTCCCACGGTAACGAATATCCGGTCCCCGTCGAAAAGAGCAACGAACTCAACCTCACCCGAGGTGTTGTCGCCCTGGACCTCCAGTGCTTTTTCGTCGGTAAGGGTTTTTACACCCACCCTGTAGATTGTGGGAACCGCTTTCGGCTCCGGAACGCCCATTTCCGCAAGTTCTTTGATATGTTCGTATACTTTTTCCCTGTCCCGGCCTGCGAACCCGGCGCAGAGGACCCTTTTAGCCATAAAGGAGTGCTGTCTTGCTCCTTCTTTTGTTTCCATGCGAATCTCAAATCGTCTTTCCATTATGTTGTTCCTCCCTGGATATTCCAGCCAACACTGGTTATTTTGAGCTGACTTTGCGCGAGATGGCGCCTCATGGCCTTTTGGGCCGCGGTTTTGTCGTGTTTTTCCAGAGCATCGATGATATCGAGATGCTCTCTCAGGGTTTCCTTCAGCCTGCCGGCCCTCTTGAACGAAATGAACCAGAAACGTACGCTCAGGTTGTGAAGCTGGGAAAGCGTGTCGATCAGATACCTGTTTCCCGTATGCCGGGCCAGCGAGCGGTGGAATTCGAGGTCTGTCTGCAAATATTGTTCCAGTTCGTAATTTTCTATGAGTTCTCCGGCGTGATCGAAAAGCTTTCGAAGCTCCGCGGCGCCGGTGGTGGATATGCTTTCGGCGACCAGCCCCGCCGCGTGGGTTTCGGCCAGTATGCGGAAATCGGAAATATTGAGGAAATCATCGAGGCTCAGAGGGGTGACGAGAATACCTTTCTGGGGGAGTGTCTGCAGGAGACCCTGCTTTACGAGATGTGCTACGGCGCTTCGTACCGGTGTCCTTTTGAAACCTGTAATCTGCATAAGCTCTGCTTCCGATGTCGTTTCACCGGGAGCCAGCTTAAGGGTTATAAGGGCCTGCTGGATTTTCTCGAAACACTGCTGCTCAAGCGTTTTGCCCAAAGGTGGTGCTCCTTTCGAGAAAGGGGCTCAACAAATTGTAATCTCAGGCTATCACATGGCTATTACCCGGTCAACAGCAGAAATACAATAAAGAGTACAGCAGATGCTATTGCAGGGTGTGCGCGCCGAAAATGGGTCCGGGCGGCAAATAGAAGCAGGCCCGCCTGTGTCTGTGGGCGGGCCCGGGTCGAAAAAGGGAAAAGGTATTTCTGGATGGCCGATTCATGGCAGGAGAGAGCGGATGTGGTCGATATTTTCCTGGAGCATATGGCGATGATCTTCAAGGGCTTCCGAGCAGGACTGAAGTATGTCTTCCCTGTGAGAAAGTATAAATATTCCCGCCGCGGTCCCGGCGTCGAAACCCCGCGTCGAGATCAGCTCGTTCAGTTCCTCGTCGCTTTCCTGAATGCGGTATTCACATATCTGCCCGTTGGCGCTCTTTCGTATTTCAAAAACCAGCGGGCCCATAGTGAACTGGAGCGGTCTCCCGCCTACGGAACCGGCTACCGAGGCCAGAAAGCGTTCCGATTCAGCGGAAAGTCTTTGCTCCAGGGCCTTCAGTTCCGCCGAAGGCTCCTCGAGCCGGTTCGCCTGTTCTCTCAAACGGTCTATGGACTCCATCCGGTATTCATCCATTTGATGTCTCCTCCCCCGGGCGCGGGGCGGTGTTCTCCGTTTGCCCCGTACCGACAAGCGTAGCAGAGCAGGGGCCAAAATGCACCCTCGTCAAACTGAAAAGCCGGGGTTTTCCGGTGAAAGCAGATGAAGCTCGGCCGTACCTCCGCAATACTGCGACAGCAGGTCCATTACGCGTTTGGCCGCCTGCTCGTGTTCGCCGGGAGATATGGTCTGCATCATCGCGTCTACGTTTATGGCCACGCGTCTGGTTGTTTCCGTTATCTTGCTCGGGTCGCCGTTTTTCCAGCACCACCCGCGGCAGAAAACCGACCCGGTTCCCGTATCGTGAAGAATTATCTCCCCCGGGTCGGGGTGTTCCGACTCGTCCGGTTTCCCCAAAGGCGTGTATACCTCGTCACCAGAGGCGGGACCGAGCCTCAGGTCGCCTTTTACTGCGTCAAGATCGTCGCCCCCAAGGGGCGCTATGTGCTCCAGGCTTACTACGTTGAAGATAGCCACAAGGCTGTTGATGAAGGGCAGGTCTTTGCCTGCCCGGGTCCGCTTGACAAGGTTCGCTATTGATGGTGGAAAGCGGTTTGGGTTCAGACCCATATCCGTGAACACCGTTCTCCACACGTCGATACGCGGGATTTCCTTGTAGTTTTCCAGGGCGGGGTTTTCCCTTACGGCTGCTTCCGCCCGTCTGAGAATTGCTTTCAGTTCGCCGCTGTCGCCTGCGTTGTCTACTCCGGCGGCCACGATTACGTATCGGCGGTAATCGGGCCAGGTTTCAAAAACCCTGTCTGCTATTTCTATGCGCATTTGTCTCACTCCCTGTCTTCAGTGGGTTGCGGACGCGAGTCCCAGATCGAAAGCCTGAAGGTTGTCGTTTCTGAAGCGCTCCGGCGAAAGGGCGTCGATCGCCGCCCGGGCGTCCCCGGGTGACACGCCTCCTCCCGGCGCACCGCACAGGGCGCCCAGCATCAGCGAGTTCAGGAACAGGAACCTGCCGCCCATCTCCCTGTCCAGAATATCGTAACCGGGAACGGAAACCATATCGAGTCTCATAGCCTCGACAAATTGCGCGAGATTATGCTCCCCAAGGCTTTTGGCGTCTTCGGTGTTAACCACGGCGCAGCCTCCGGGCCGGAGGAAATGGTAGTTTCTCAGAGCCTCCTTCTGGTCGAAGGCAAGAAGAACGTCGGCTTCCCCGGCGCATACAAGGGGGCTTTCGTTATCGCCTGTTTTGAAATGGCTTATCACGGAACCGCCTCTCTGCGACATGCCGTGAACCTCACTGCCCGTCACATGTTCGCCCCGCGAAAGGGCCACATGTCCCAGGACTTTTGTGGCAAAGAGTATTCCCTGTCCGCCTATGCCGCAAATAACGTACTGCATGCTATGCATCCTCCTCAGCCGGTCTTATCGCGCCTACGGGGCAAACCTGTTCGCACACGCCGCAATCTATGCAGAACCGGCGGTCTATCTCCGCTTTTCCCGTTGTTTCGTTCCAGGCAAGGCCGGGGCAGTTGAACTTGTCTATGCATACGCGGCAGCCCACACACTGTTCGGCGGCCACCCGGACCCTTTTCTTTTCGGGGTGGGCTTTCAGTATCGTTATGCAGGGGTGGCGGAATATCAGGACCGACGGCTCCCTGTTCGTTCTTGAGTATTCCCACGCTTCGCGTATGGGTTCAAGGTTGTCTTCTATGTCGTATGGTTCAAGGACCCTGACATGCTTTGCGCCGCATCCCCTTACGGCGTTTTCCAGGTTTACCTCAACGCCTTCGTCGCCCGCCCGGGGTTTGTCTCCGGTGGAGGGGTTGTGCTGTCCGCCTGTCATCGCTGTTATGCGGTTGTCCAGGATGGCCAGCACGAAGGCGTGCCGATTGTATATCGCCGTGGTCAGGCCGGTCATTCCGTTGTGAAAGAACGTGGAGTCTCCCAGAGTGGCGACTATGGGCCGGGTCGGTTCATCGCCGTCGGAACGATAGGCGTTGTAGAGGCCCGAGGCCACGGTTACGGAAGCTCCCATGCAGACAATACTGTCCAGTCCCTGCTGCTGGACAGCCAGACCGTAACAGCCTATGTCGCCCGCGATGATAACGTCGGGAAGGGCCTTTCTCAACGCAAAATAGGCGGGTCTGTGCGAGCACCCCGGGCAGAGTCTGGGCTTCAGGGTTCCGAGTCCGGCCGCTTCCCGCGCTTTTTCAAGGCTGCCGATTCCCGGAGCGGAGGGCTTTTCTTCTCCAAGCGCCCGCAGTATCAGTTCTTCTATCACTTCCGGGAGCAGTTCGCCCTCTTTGGGGACGAAATCGTTCCATCGACCCAGAATCCCCGTTTTGTCGTTCATCTGCATTTCCATTACGGGGAAGGTTTCCTCAAGCACCAGGACTTTGTCGTATTTCTCGACGAAATTCGCCACCATTTCAAGGGGAAGAGGAACGGGCGTTCCGATTTTCAGCAATCCTGTGTCGTCTCTGCCGCCGGCCCTGATGAAATCCCTTGCTATGGAAAAGCTAACCCCCGCAGCGATTATGCCGAGGCGCGGAGCGCCGGGCGAGGGTATTTCGTAATTGAAACAGCCGAAATCTGTTTCGAACTCCCGGCGGATGGCCTCGAACCTGTCGTTGTGCCTGACCAGGAAATTTTTCAGCCTTCCGGGCAGAACAACCTTGTCGCCCACGGAAGAGGGCCTGAAATCGGCCCTGGGCGATTGGTAGACTACATCGCCTGTTTCAATGTCCTGGCGGCAATGATCTATCCGCACCGCCGGGCGCAGCATCGCCATGACCCTGTGGCGCCGGGAAAGTTCAAAAGCCGAAAGCACCATGTCGCGTGCTTCCGCCGCGTTCGCTGGGTCAAAACAGGGGATCTTGGCGTACAGCGCGAAATAGCGGCTGTCCTGATCGTCCTGCGATGCGTGGAACCCCGGGTCGTCGGAAACGACCACGAGCATTCCGCCGTCGAGATCGAAAGGAGCGGCGCTCATGAACGGGTCAGCGGCCACGTTCAGGCCCACCTGCTTCATTACGGCGCAGGCTCGTTTGCCTGCGTATGTTGCGCCGAGCGCGGTTTCCAGCGCCACTTTTTCGTTGGCGCCCCATTCGACCACGGTGGATGTTCCGAAATGATCCGCCCATTTTGCTACCGACGGCAGTATTTCCGATGAAGGTGTTCCGGGGTAGGCGGCGGCCATGTCGCAACCGGCCTCCACTATCCCCAGGGCTATGGCCTCGTTGCCCAGCAGAATTTTTCTGTTGCCTTCCATAAATGATCCCGCCTTTTCGCGCGCCTTTGGCGGCGCATTTTTCTATCCGGAGCTGTTTTCACCTCTCACCGAACGCAGGTATCCGTATACCGTAAATACGGAGTTCCCGGATTCCTGGGCAAAGGCCTCGACCGCGCCCTTGAGCAGAAAGAAACCCTCGTCGTCCAGCTTGCTTACGGCCTGGATTTTCTCTTTCCTGCTCGAAAGGTGCAGGGGTTTACCCAGGAATTCACGGATAAGCCGCAGGTTTCTCTCCAGGATGTCTTCGCTTTTGGGGGATTCGCCGTCAGTGAAATGTTCCGAGTAGATGGATGAACC
>CAZBLL010000059.1:0-8224 GCA_964492625.1 uncultured Synergistaceae bacterium | reverse complement strand
TATGATAGCATTTTAATATGGCCGCCTGTTCGTAGGCCGCTCCCGCCTGTACGTACTGGTTTCGCGCGTGATCCAACTGCTGCCTGGAAACCACATCTTCCTCGTACAGGTCACTGAAGCGCTGATAGTCTTTTTGGGCTGTTTCCCAGGCCGTACGGGCCTGCTCGACCTGCCTGTCCACCATGCCCGAATCAAGGACAGCCAGTTTCTGTCCCGAATGTACTGTGTCGCCCTCGTCTACCAGCACTCTCAAAACCGTGCGCCCGGCCGCTTTGGCCACCACGGCCGCCTGTTCCACCGGCTCGATAGAGGCCGAGAAATCGACGTTTTGGGAAAAAACCGCCATTTTGGGGGTTGTAACCGCTACCTTCAGTATGCTGCTTTCCGGGATCTCGAGGTCAACCTGTTTTTTCTGGTACCCCCTGAAGGCGATGAGTCCCGCGAAAACCAGGATGATTATTATAACCGCCGTTGTTTTTTTCATTTTTATTCCAGCGCCTTTCCCTGCAACATTTCCACGCCCATGGCGAACTGAAGATCCGCTCGCGCGGCCAGAGAGTCGTAAACTGCATCGACATGCTGCGTACGCGCCTTCTGAAGCGCTACCCGCGCGTCGAGAACGTCGATATTGGTCCCGACCTGGGCCGTATATCTCTTCATCGCCATACGGTAGTCCTCCTCGGCGCTTTCCACCTGGGAGGACGCGAGGTCCACCCTTTTAAGCGCCGAGTTGAAATTGAGCATGGCCATAGATACGTCCATGGCTATCTGCCGTTTCATGTCTTCCATAAGGTAAAGCAGTTCTTCCGCCGCGGCTCTCGCCTCTCCGGCCCTGGCCCTCGACTTGCCGCCGTCGAAGAACGTCCATTCCGCCACGGCTGTCACTTTCCAGTCGTCCTGGGCCTCGGGAAAGAATTCTTCGTCGACGACATAGGTTTCGGCCTGCAGCAGGATTTTTGGTCCACCCTGACCCACGGCCGCCCTTGCGGCGGCTCTGGCCGCCTGTTCCGAAAAGGCCAGCGCTCTGAGTTCGGGTCTTTCCCGCAGAGCCGTTTGTTCCGGAGCGGCTGGAATATCGTCTGGCGCCGCATTCAGCGAGGGCCCCGGAAGGATCCAGTCGCCTTTCAGCGAAACGCCGACGGTCCTTTCGAGAGCTCTCCAGGCCACATCCACCGCGTTTTCCGCCTGTATATGATTAAGCCCCGCCTCGTCGACGGCCACCTGCACGCGCAGCACCTGGTTTCTGGCCACGACGCCGCTGCTGTACATGGCCTTTACCTGCCGGAGATGTTCCCTCGCCAGGGCAAGCGCTTCCCGGGTAACTTCGTTTCGGGCGCGGGCCCTCTGAAGCGAAAAGAAGGCCTGCCTCACTCCGTTGTAGACGGCCTGGCCCGTGCGTACACGCTCGGCCCTTGCCGCCTCGAGAACGAGCCGCTTTGAAGCGGAGGCCTGCTCCACGGCGCCGCCGCTGTAAAGCACATGGGTCAGATTCAGGGCGGCCTTCCATGTCTGCTGATAACCGGCCCTGGCCACTCCCCGGGGTGTTGTCCACGACGTATCTGAATAGACATAGTAGACGGGGACCTCGCCCGTCTCCTGATACGTTACGTACGCGCCAAGTGTAGGCATACGGTCGGCGTCCGCCTGCTTAAAGCGGGCCCTTGCCTGCTCTACCTTTTTGTCGGCGGCCATGAGGACGGGGTTCTCGGAGCCGGCCAGAGCCAGCGCCCTGTCCAGTGTCAGCAGGTCATCCCCCGCCCAGGCTTTTCTGCCGAGGGTGATAACGAACAGACACAGAATAAGAAGCAAAACCAGAACATGTTTCCTACGAAACATAGTTTTTTCCGCCCTCCACCAGGCGGGTAATGGTAAAGCGCCAGTATTTCTTTGCGTCCTCGATATCTACCCTCACGCCCAGGTTCATGATAAGCGCGTCGAAAAAGAAATCTGCTATATTGATAAGGTGATCCAGGGGCATATCGCCCATTCCGTCGCGTATCTGGGGGAAAATCTCGGCCAGCATGGGGTGTATCCTGCGGTGTACGTTTTCAAGTATCTCGCTCACCATTACCGACAATTCCCTGCCCTCGTCTCCGCCTCGCTGCGATTCGAGGAAGAGGCTCAGCCATATCAGTTTGAGTTCCCTGTCGGCCGCCACCATTTCGAGATATTGCTCTCCCCACTGAATGAAATACTCCAGCGCCCCGGTCCTTTCCAGGTCGGACGTATCGGGGATAAGGTTGGCGAGAACAGCTTCGGTCTCCTTCTCGAGCACTGCGCGGAACAGATCACGCTTTCCCTTGAAGTGCCAGTATATTGCTCCCTTGCTCAGTTCCGTTCCCCTGACTATAGACTCCATGCTCGCGCCGGAGTATCCGTTAAGGGCGAAGATATTCCTCGCCACAGTCAATATGCAATCACGTGTATCAGACGACGACGCCATAGCACCCACCTCCAGACCGTTCGGTCGGTTACGTTATACCAGAGACCGAACGGTCTGTCAATGGGGTGACAAAAGCCGTCAGCGTACAGGAATCAGGAGGCAGGAGACAGGAGGCAGGAGACAGCAAGGTCAAAGGCAAAACCAATTTTCACCAAGGGGGGCACAGAGAAGTACAAGACCAAAAATAATATTTGTGTGTAGGTGCAAGGGCGAAGGGAGGCAGGAAAGGCTTTAAACCGGTGAACGGTAAACGGGAAAATCCATAAACGGGAATAGTGAACCGGGAGGGCATGTCACCCCGAAATGAAGCGTCAGCGTAATGAGGGGCCTCGGGCCTCGTAAACCGTCAACCGTGAATCGTGAACCGCAAGGTCAGGCCCGAGATTCATCACTCGGGGTGACAAAGGCTCTTTCGGCCATCGTCTCCTTGCCTCTGCCTTTTCTGCAGGCTGTAAGCTGTGCTCTGCCTGCTATCTTTCTAACCTACCCCCAGGACCCTGTGGGCGATTTCGAAATAGACTATGAGGCCGACGACGTCGACGACGGTGGTTATGAACGGGCCCGACATTATGGCCGGGTCGATCCTGACAACCCTCGCCACCACGGGAAGCAGTACACCCGCAAGGTTGCCCAGCAAAACGACGGCCACAAGAGCCAGGGCCACTGTGATAGCAACACCCATGCCCGCACCTATCATATAAGCCCTTCCCATGGCCAGAACAGCCAGGGCCACCCCCAGAAGCAGACCGGTAGCCGTTTCACGCAGAAAAACGGAACCCAGGTTTTTCCATTCGATATCCCCCAGGGTCATGCCGCGGATCACAAGTGTCGCCGACTGCGTACCCGCGTTGCCCCCCGTTCCGATAAGGAGGGGGATAAAGAACGTAAGCGCCACGACACTCTCCAGGGCCAGCGAGTAGTTTTTGAGCACCGAGGACGTTATGGTCTCGGCAAGGATGCAGATAAGAAGCCACATAAAACGTTTTCTCGCCAGTGTAATTACGCCTATATCCAGATAGCGCTCCTCCACCGGCTGGATACCCGCCATTCGTTCGAAGTCTTCCGTAGCCTCTTCCTCGAGTATGTCCAGAACGTCGTCGAAGGTCACGATGCCCACGAGCCGCCCCTCGAGGTCGGTAACTGGAACGGCGTGAAGATCGTATCTGGACATTACCTGAGCCACTTCCTCCTGGTCCATGGTGGTCGTCGCGGATACGGGATCTGAATCCATAACGTCGTCTACGGGTGTCTCGGGCTGCGCCAGGATGAGGTCCTCCAGTTCCACTACTCCGATCAGCCGCCTCTTGGAATCCATTACAAAACAGGTGTAGATGGTCTCCTTGCTGCGAGCGTTCTTGCGAATATGCTGCAGGGAATCGGCTACTGTCATATCGGCCTTGAGGTCTATGTACTCGGGCGTCATCACACGGCCAGCCGAGTCGTCGGGGTAATTGAGCAACCGGTTGGCCACACCCCTCTCCTCGGGAGACAGGTGAAGCAGCAGTTTTTTTACCGTCTTGGCGGGAAGTTCATCCAGCAGAGCCGTCCTGTCGTCGTCGGACATCTCTTCGATGATCTCCGCGGCCTCCTTGTCAGTAAAACTGTTGAGGAGGTCCTCCCTTTCGGAGCCCTCCATGTATTCAAAGACATCGATGGCCAGTTCCTTTGATAGTAGCCGGAAAAGAAGCACCCTCCTCACCGGGGTCGTCTCGGCGAGAAAATCGCTTATATCGGCGGGTTCCAGAGTAGAAAGCGTTTCCTTTACAAGGGGATACTCGTGATCCTGCAGAAGGGTTTCTATGCGGTTGTACAGTTCATCAAGACGATCATTCATTTCAGACGCCTCCCGTTCCTTCAATCGGTTTTTTCATCCGCTCCGGAAGGGGGCGACGGGCCGCGAGTCCGCCTGCCTTTTGGCGGCGGGAACTACATGGCTATTTCATATATCACCCTGTCCGGATAATTATAGATACATCGTATCAAAGGGCTGCCGCCGTCTTCCATCTTCATCTCCCTTTTTCGCTTAAAGTGTATTTGACTTTCATCCTATCTTTCAAAGCACCCCGGGTCAATCCTGGTGGTGAGCCATGCCGTGCGCACCAAAGAAAAAGGGCGCCCCATGGGGACGCCCTGTAAAGACAATCTGTAAAGGCGGATGTTTACCTCTTGGAGAACTGCCGCTTTCCGCGAGCGCCTTTCTGTCCGAACTTCTTGCGTTCAACCATGCGGGAATCCCTGGTAAGGTATCCGGCTTTACGCAACATGGGTTTAAGATCGGGATTCATCTTGAGCAGGGCCCTTGCTACGCCGAGCCTTACGGCTCCGGACTGTCCGGTAAGACCTCCGCCGCTGGCGTTGACGAAAACGTCGACCTTGCCTTCGAGACCTGCGGTCTTGAGGGGCTCCAGCGCATGGGTCCGCCAGATGTATCTCGGGAAATAGTCCTCTACAGGACGATCATTGACCTTTACCTGCCCCTGACCGGAACGAACTCTGACCCTTGCCAGGGCAGCCTTGCGTCTTCCTGTTCCCCAGTGATAATCGGATTGCTTCATATGCGTATCCTCCTTTCCGGCGCCGTCGAACTAAAGTTCCAACGGCTGGGGCTTCTGGGCTGTATGCGGATGATAAGGCCCTGAGTAAACCTTCAGCTTACGATGAAAGGAAAGACGATTTCGGGGGAGCATCCCCTTGACTACCCTTTCAACGAGTTTCTCGGGGTTCTTGTCCATGATCTCGCCGTAGGACTTTGACTTGAGGCTGCCCTTGTATCCGCTGTGGCTATATACAAAGGTGCGCTCCCTTTTTCTGCCCGTCAGTTTCACCTTGTCTGCGTTGATAATAACGACGAAGTCGCCGGTGTCGACGTGAGGAGTATAGGTGGGCCTGTGCTTGCCCTGCAGCACCGCCGCCACCCGCGAAGCCATGCGTCCGAGGGGTTTGTCGGTAGCGTCGATCACATACCAAGCGCGCTGAACCTGCTCGCGTTTCGCCATGAATGTAGGACTTTTGGACATTTCTCTAGTTCACTCCCTATTCCGCGCGCCTGGCGCGCAGACGCAGTAAGTCACGCTTTTTCCTTTCCGAAAAAGCAAAAGCACCGGTTATTCTAACCATGCAGACGTTGGGTGTCAAGAATTATCTATGCGTTTCAGACGGGGATTTTCCATAATGCCCGGGAAACGTCCTCTTTTCGCCACCGGTTTTCCGTCTACCATCTTGAGGTCCATGGTCATGTCTCTGGGCGTAGCGTGAGCAATATAACTTCCGACCCCGAAACCGTCGGCCCCGGCATCCGCCAGGCGCCGGATGGTTTCGGGGTTCAGGCCGCCCGAAACAAATATGCGCACATGATCGTAGCCCTCGTGATCAAGTCTGTAGCGCACCTCGCGGACAAGTTCGGGGGTAACTCCTCCCCTTTCGGATGGAGTATCGAGCCGTACACCCGAAAGACGTTCCCCCAGCTCCCTCGCCACTCGAAGCGATTCCTCGGTTTCATCCTTGAAAGTATCCACCAGTATTGTCCGGGGTTCTCCCTGCGGCAGTATGCCGTCGTAGACCTGCGCCAGCCGGAGCGTATCGCCCACTATCAGTATGGCGGCGTGAGGTATGGTGCCGCTGGGTTCAACACCCAGGATCTTGGCGCCCAGAATACAGCTTGCACCGCTACAGCCTCCGGCCCGCACGGCGGCGCGCTCCATAACAGGAGCGACAGCCGGGTGAACATGCCTGGAACCGAAACAGAGGACGGGTCTTTCTCCCGCTGCTTTCACGCATTCTTCCGCTGCAGTGGCCCAGCCAGTGGAGCTGGCCAGCATTCCCAGGATCACTGTTTCGAACATGCCGAACGCGGAATACGGGCCGTGGATACGCATAAGCACATCCCTCGCCTCAAAGGCCGACCCCTCGTCCACAGCATACATTTCAACGCCCGAACCCTCAAGGAGCCGCACTACCTCGGGAAGACCCGCGAAAACTCCCGGCTTGCGGGCGAAAATTTCCGCCACCACCGGCGCATCACATTTTCCGCAGGCTTCAAGGACATCCCTTGTTTTCACAAAGTAGATATCGGTGGTCTTGCCCGAAAGAATTTCTTCGTGCGTCGCGCTGAAAAGCCTGTCCGGCCCCGTTTCAAAACCGTAAACGTCGGAAAGCCGGTCTAGCGAACCGGGCCTGATGGAGGATTCCATCTACAGAAGAACCAGAATAAGCGATGTTACAAGAAAAAGGATCCCCAGAACGATAGTCACCTTCGAAAGGGCCGTGAACCTCTGCCACTGTCCTCCGGACATGTCGGCCTGGGTCCCGCCTCCGAAAACTCCCGTAAAGCCGCCCTGCTTGCGCTGCTGAAGGAGAATGACCACCATGACGGATATGGCGATTACGATATGAATGACTGTAAGAAACGTTTTCAATCACTGCACCTCCCGGAAATTGTCGCTATTGGAAGCGACTTCACATTCTAGCACAGAAGAGCCGATGAGCATACGGGCCATACCTCTTACAGCCAGAAATCGGTGGGACAGCCCGTTCTTGATTTCCTGTCCCAGCGTCGCGAAAGTCTTGCTGTACCCCCAGGCGACATAGACAGGATCGTCTCCGAAACCGTCGGCTCCCTGCCGCTCCGTAGTGATCGCACCCCAACAATACCCCTGCGACACCCATGCGGCGCCAGAGCTCGGAGCGACCAGCGCCAGCGAGCCCACGAATCTGGCTTCCCTGTCGTTTTCACCCGACATTTCTCCCAAAAGCCACTCAACGCGACGGTTGTCGCCGTCCGCCACCCGCGAGGAGCATATACCGGGCCGCCAGTCCAGCGCCCTCACTTCCAGGCCGCTGTCGTCCGCCATAGAGGGCAGCCCCGTACCGGCCGACCAGGCTCGCGCCTTGAGAAGAGCGTTCTCCGTATAGGTGGCTCCGATTTCGTCAACATCAATCTCGCAGCCTGCGGCGTCGGGGCCGAAAAGCAACTGCACACCTGACGGATCAAGCATGCGGACCAGTTCGAGGTATTTGTTTTTGTTAGCGCTTCCGAAAACGATCCTGTGTTTGTGCGATTGCATCCTGTTCGTCTCCGGTCAACTGCAGAGCGGCCCTCTGCAGGTCTATCAGTTCCATAATCCCCGAGGTGGCCATATCCAGCAGCGCGTCCATTTCGGTCCGCGAGAACACGCCTCCTTCTCCTGTTCCCTGAACCTCTATGAACGATCCGCCGTCGGTCATGACAAAGTTGGAGTCCACTTCGGCGGTGCTGTCCTCGGCGTAGGAAAGATCGAGCACCAGATCACCATCCACCTTGCCCGCGCTTACGGCTGCAACGAACGAAACCAGAGGGATGGAGTCTGTTGCACCCTCTTTCCACAGCTTTCTGAGTGCGTCGGCCAGGGCAACGAACCCCCCGGTAATGGCAGCCGTTCTTGTGCCTCCGTCCGCCTGCAGCACGTCGCAGTCTATCCAGACCGTTCTCTCCCCCAGCGAGGCAAGATCCACAGCCGCCCTGAGCGATCGCCCTATGAGCCTCTGTATCTCGTGACTGCGTCCACTGATCCGCCCCCTGGTGCTTTCCCTCTGAGACCTTGTTCCGGTAGCCCTGGGAAGCATGGCGTATTCGGCCGTCACCCATCCACTCCCGGCGCCCCTCAGAAAGGGGGGTGTTTTTTCCTCCACCGAGGCCGTGCACAAAACCCTGGTGTCGCCAAAGGAAACAAGCGTTGAACCTTCTGCGTGGATACTGCAATTGCGTTCCAGGATCACTTTTCTGATCTCCAGCGGAGACCGGCC
>CAZBLL010000058.1:0-8417 GCA_964492625.1 uncultured Synergistaceae bacterium | reverse complement strand
TACGTCCAAATCTCGAAAACTCGCAGCTCACAGGGGGGGGAAGGGGTTCCGCAAGGGGCGGAACCCGACGTGGAGGACCCGGCGGCAGAGGCGCCGGACGAGGGAGAAGCGGCCCCGTATAGACAGCAACACCAAGAAAGGATGATCCCCTTTGCCCTGGATAGACGAACAACGCTGCACCGGCTGCGGCATATGCGTAAAGGAATGCCCGGCCAACGCCATAACGGTTACTGAAGGGTTGGCGTCGATAAACGATGATATCTGCATCCGATGCGGCATATGTCACGGCGCCTGCCCCAGAAACGCAGTTCGCCACGAAAGCGATAATCTGGCTTCGGATATTGCGAAACACGTGACCCACGCAAAAGCATCCTTTGAAGCGTGTGAAAAACATTTCGGCGACAAGAAAGCGGCCTTCGACTGCCTCGATCGTCACGTACGACATTTCCGTCGGGACAAAACAATGGCCGAACAGGTCCTTGAGGGTCTGGAAAACCTGAAACATTCCCTTTAAACGTGCGTACCGGGGCGATTTCCCTGTAACACAGATATCAGACAAATCGCCCCTGTGCTATACCTGACATATTCCTTCCGCCGTAATCTCCACAAAACTGTGCGAGAAGAAAGCTCCGGTCACTCCCGCTCCGGAGCTTTCTATTCTTACCCTCGTAACGTCTGGCCCACCCAGAACGGGACGCCCTCCCGTTTCCAGATCAACTTCCAGCACGCCGTTGTTTGCAAGACCCAGCCTTTCTCCCTCGCCCGAAAACAGGAGCGCAACACCCAGGGCGATGCTCCCCGTTCCGCAGGCGGGCTCCACGTGCCCCGTAAGTACCGAATGGGGGAAAAGCGCCCTGATCCGCGGCCGTGATCCCCTTTTCACGTCGTAGAGCGAAAAATGAAGGCTGTCCGTCCCGGCGACTCTATGGAAGCATTGCTGAATTTCCGCCAGGGCTTTCATAGCCGGACCGTTCATAACTTCGAAATCCGCTCCCGGGCAGGATTTTCCGGCTTCGTCGGCGTTGAGCACGAGATATCTTCCCGACATGAATGCCTTTACATCACCAAGGTTCAGAGGACCTATTGTTTCATCTTCAAGTATCCCGGCAAAACCGGTAAGGTCGCTTTCGGTGTGTGTGAAACAGCCGCCCTGCAGATGTACGGTTATCGGGGTGGGACCCGCCTCCGTTTCGAGTACGACCTCCGTGAAAGGCTCCTCTATGACCAGGCCGAAACGCGACGCCCATTGAGTCTCGGCCAGAGCGCGTCCGAGGACCTGGGTCAACCCGCCACAGGCGGGGATGAAATTTCGCCCCGTTACGTCTGCGATAAACACCCGTAACCCGCCCGGGCCGCCTCCCGGGAAAAGAACCCCGGCCTGGTGTCCGCACAGGCGATTCTCATCCAGCGCCCCGAGGGCGGCCTCAAGAATCCTTTCGCGATCTTCGCCTGTCTGCCTGCCGTCAAGCAGTATTATTCTGTTGCCCCCCATATGCCCTTTCAGAAAATCAAGCTCCACCGGACTCACCCTTTCAGGTTGCAGCAAAATGTATACCTTTTCGTGCTTTTAGTATATCGTTCATACTACATAATCCCGATCTGGACAAAGGTGGACTGACCATGCAATCCATAGACCTCTGGGCATTTGGCTCCTTTGTAATAGCGACCACGTTCACCCCGGGTCCCAACAACATCACATGCGCTTCGCTGGGATCGCTTTTCGGGTTCCGCAAGGCTCTTCCCTTTATGGCGGGCGTAAACGCCGGTTTTTTTCTTGTGCTTGTAGCTGGAACCGGTGTTTCCTCGCTGCTCTTTTCGGCCATCCCCTCGCTTGAAACCATACTTCGCTGGGTTGGAGCGGCATATATCCTGTGGCTGGCTTTCCAGATGCTTCGCGCCACCTATTCCTATGACGAAGCCAACCAGAATCCCGTAGGCCTGCTCAAGGGAATCACGCTGCAGTTTCTGAACGTAAAGGGAGTAATCTACGCCCTTACGCTTTTTGCAACATTCCTGGCGCCGTCCAGGGGCGAGCCGCTGATGCTTGCCGGGTTTTTTGTTTTCCTGTGCGCCATGGTGTTTGTCTCCAACGTTCTGTGGGCGCTTTTCGGGGCCTCCGTAAGGCAATACTGCGGAAACACGGCAGTGCGAAGGGGCATCAACACCCTTTTCTGCCTGCTGCTCATATGGACGGCTGCGTCGGTCGCTTTATCCTGATTTTCCAAATACTGCATTTTCCTAGTATAGTAACAAGGCGGCGCACGCAACTAATAAAGAGACGTCCATTTTCAACAGGAGGAGTTTGGCAATGAGCGCTGATCACGACCATTCCGGCAAGCAGATGCACATTACAGATTTCCTCGACAAGGAAACGATACAGGCCCTTATGGAGCAGTTCTACGAGGTAACTCGTCTTCCCATGTCCATACTCGACATGGAGGGCGACATTATAGTGGGCGTCGGATGGCAGGATATATGCACCAACTTCCACAGAGCCAACCCGAAAAGCTCTGCAATGTGTCTGGAAAGCGACCTTGAACTTACCAAAGGCATTCCGAAAGGCGAATACCGTATCTACAAGTGCAAAAACAACATGTGGGACGCCGCCACCCCGCTGTTCATCGAGGACAGGAAGATGGGCAATATCTTCATGGGGCAGTTCTTTTTCGACGATGAAACGCCCGACGAAGATATGTTCCGCCGCCAGGCGCGATACTACGGCTTCGACGAAGATGCCTACATCGAAGCCTTCCGCCGTGTCCCTGTTTTTTCACGTGAGCATATTCACCGCACAATGGTCTTTTTCGCCGCCTTCGCAGACCTTATCGCCTCGCTGAGTTACAACCGCACCACGCTGTCAACCGCTCTGGCCGAAAGAGACAGGCTTATAGGTTCGATGCAGGCAATACAGGCCACCCTCCGAAGCTATATCGACAACGCGCCGGTGGCTGTCATCGTAATTGACGGACGGGGAAACTACATTGACGTCAACCCAATGGCCTCAACCATGGCCGGCTATTCTCGAGAGGAATTCCTTTCCATGAAATTCACCGAAGTCATCCCTCCGGAATCCCAGACAGCGATTATGAAAAGCTTCAGACATCTTATAACAACTGGCAGCCTGTATGACGAAGGGCCTTTCGTGGGCAAAAACGGAAAAAGCGGCTACTGGTCGCTAAACGCCGTCAGGGTTTCGCCGGACAGGTTCCTGGCCTTTGTGCAGGACATAACCGAAAGCAGGCAGACCACGGAACGCCTCGAAAAGAGCAGGGAAAACTACCGCCTTCTTTTTGAAAACCAGCCCACCGGTTTTGCTCTTCACGAAATACTACTGGATGAAAACGGCGACCCGTTCGATTACCGTTTTATAGACGTGAATCCGGCCTTCGAAAAACTTACCGGTTTTTCCAGGGAACAGGTAATTGGACGAACCGTCCTTGAAATAATGCCGCAGACCGAACCGATCTGGATTAACACCTACGGACGGGTGGCTCAGACGGGAGAACCCGAAAGGCTGGAAGCCTACTCGTCCAGTATAGGAAAACATTTCAGCGTTACGGTGTATCGTTCCCAGCCCGGGCAGTTTGTTACATCGTTTCTGGACATTACCGAACGAAAAACAATGGAACTAGCTCTTCAGGAAAGCGAAGAAAAGATGGACCTGTTCCTCAATGCGACGACGGAACTGGTCTTTCTCAAGGACGCCTCCCTTAAACATGTTTTTGTCAACGACGCCTATCTTTCATTCCTTGGAAAAACCCGGGAGGAAACCCTGGGTAAAACGGATTTCGAACTCCTGCCCGCTCATCTTGCGGGACAGTGCAGAAAAAGCGACGAGACAATTCTTGCGTCCGGCGAACCGGTAACACTGGATGAAACGGCCGACGGGGTGATTTTCGAGTCGCGAAAATTCCCCGTCCGCTTTTCCGACGGATCTATCGGAGTAGGCGCATTCATCCGAGACATCACCGACCTGTGGAAAGCCCGGAAAGATCTTCGGAATATCGAATGGATGCTTTCTGACAGGGAACTCGCCCCGCAAGGGATTCCGGAAGAAGACCAGCAGGGATACGGCGACCTTACCAAATTGAATGAGAACGGGGAAATTCTAAGATACGTTGGAAAAGATTTACTCAAAGAAATTTCCAGCGACTATCTCAATCTTCTCGATACTTCCTCGGCTATATACGAACTCAACGGCGACTACGCTTTCGGGATATTTTCATCCGGTTGGTGTCGTATGCTAGACAGGGCTTCCAGGAAACTTTGCCCCACTGATGATAACGCCGAAGCACTGGCTTCCGGGAAATGGCTGTGTCACGAATCATGCTGGACCAGAAACGCTATGAAAGCAATTGAAACCGGAGAACCCGTGGACATAATATGCAGCGGGGGAATCCATATGTTCGCTGTTCCCATTTTTGCATACGGCGAGATCATTGGCGCCATGAATTTCGGATACGGCGATCCACCCGAAGATACCGAAAGACTCCAAGCCATAGCCGTTGCCTATAACCTCCCCTTCGAGACCGTTAAACAGCAAGCCGGCGATTACGACACCAGGCCCCCATATATTATTGAACTGGCAAGGAAAAGGCTTTTTGCTTCGGCTCGCCTTATTGGATCGATGGTCGAAAGGGGCAGGGCCAAGGAACAGGAAAGGGAGGCTACGGAAAAACTGCGCAGGGCGGTCAGGTCCACTATCGAGGTTCTGGCCCAGACGGTTGAACGACGCGACCCGTATACGGCGGGACACCAGCGCAGGGTTGCCGACCTGGCGGCGGCTATAGCCGTGGAAATGGGGTTGCCCGGTAGCACAGTGGAGGCGGTGTCCGTGGCGGGCTACGTTCACGACATTGGGAAGATATCAATACCGTCCGAAATCCTCAGTAAACCGGGAAAACTGTCGGAAGTTGAGATGCAGATCATCAGGAGCCACCCGGAACACGGGAGCGAGATACTGTGCGGGGTAGAATCTCCGTGGCCGCTGGCCGAGATAGTGGAGCAGCATCACGAGCGCATGGACGGCTCCGGCTACCCCGGCGGGCTGAAGGGCGATGAAATCATGCTCGAGGCCAGGATAATGGCCGTGGCCGACGTGGTGGAAGCCATGGCCAGCCACAGACCATACAGGCCCACCCTGGGAATCGACACGGCTCTCGAAGAAATAGAAAAAAACAGCGGTGTTCTGTACGACCCCCGGGCGGCCGACGCCTGCCTGAGGCTTTTCAGAGAGAAAAGCTACGAACTGAAAGCATGACCAAATCTTGGCGCCGTCACATCGGCCGTGGAATAACGTCAGCCATTTTCTTCTCGATCCTTTCCAGTTCATCCCCGACTTTCGGAGACAGTCTGGCCCACAACCGAAGCCGAAGGCGGGCGCCGGTTGCATTCCTGTCTTCGTCGATTTCCGCCCTATCCTGCCAACCTATCTTCTTTTTCCCGTCGTAAAGATCAAGGTCTACGATTCTTTCGCCGGAGGCGTTGTATTCAAGCCCCATCAAAACATCCTTTATCTCCACCGGCTCCAGAAAAGTGGCAAGCTGGAACCTGTAGACGGGAACCGGCATAAGCACCCTTGCGTAATCCTTGCCCCAACCCTCTCCCAGTAGCAGGCCTGTTTCAAGTTCTTCCAAAACTGCTCTTAACCTCCGGGATTGCATATCGTACCGCTCCCATGAATCATATATCCTTATTTCCAGGTTCTTCCAGTCCCTGCCTGCTCTCGCTTCGTTGAAATATCCCAGCGCCCTGCTTCTAAGCCGCATGTAGAGCGTCTCAAAGGGCATGTCGACGTAGAGAATATCGGGGTGGAAATCTTCAAGCCGTAGCGACCGGTTCAATCTCTTTTCGGTAAAGCAGACGGCGACCTTTTTGTTCTTCCACCAACGTGGCAGATGAGACAGTTTCCCCGGAAAAGCCTTGTAGTCTTTCCGTATCTGTTCAAGAACCAGTTTATAGTCACCCGAAACCCTGAAAAAGATAGTTCGGGGAAGTATCCTGGCGCTCTCCACATGATCGCAGAGATGTTCGTTAAGAATGAAAGTCATCAGTTCATCGGCCGACACTCTGGCAAGATAAACGGAAATGGTTTTACCGGGCCCGCTGAACGATGTGAAAACCAGGGTCTGGTCTTCCCTGGCGTCGTCGAGAGCATCGCGATAGCTTTTTCTTTCGAGACCGAAGCGCTCAACGATGATGTCCGGGAGTTCGGCCGCTCTTATCTTCAGATATAACCCCCGTGTCCCGCCGCGTACAAGCGAAAGCATAACCCCACCACCCTTATTGGAAAAACTAGAACCCCGCCCGGATGCGGAACATGCGATCTCTGTCCACATAGAAAGGATAGGGAACCACATGCACCCTGAAAGGTTCTATTTCAATAACTCCAATTCCCAGAAGGCCATTAAGAAAAACAGCATCCTTTTCGGCGTCAGGAGGCGGCGTGTCGTCGTGACCATAGAGATTGAGACTCACTCCAGGGGACGGCAAATGGGATAGATAGTGACTGACGGCCGTGTCGATTCCGCATACATTAAGCCGTCCGTATTTTTCGAAAACCACCATCTCACCGGCCAGCTCCCTTACCATTTTAAAGTCGTCGTGATTGCCGCACGCTATTACTACCCTGCTTTTGGAGATCGGGGAACAGGCGCAAAAAAACCGAAGAAGGTTCTTTCTGAAACGCGGTCTGTCCGATGGCTGTATCTCCAGTTTTACGTCATCGGCAATGTCCCCCGTGTGGACAAGCGCCTCGGGCCTGAGAAACTCCAGTAGTCTCTTGAGATCTTTGTAAAAACTTGAAGGCGTATCCGAAACATGGAGGATGCAGTTGCCCTTTACCGATTCGGGCAAAAGAGGCAAAGGCATACGCTCCCATAATCCGCCTGCCAAACCCCGGAGAAATCCCACCAATTTCAGTCCTTTCCTATTGCTCCTTCCACCTGGGCGGGCGTTTTTCGAAAAAGGCCTTTACACCCTCGACAGCGTCTTCGGTGGTACACAGCCTGGCGAAGACCTCGTTCATGAAAGTGAACTGCTTTTCGTATTCCATATCCTCGGCCCGGTAGAATCCGCTCTTGGCCATCTGTACTGCTATCGGGCTTTTGGCGGCCAGTTTTTCGGCCCAGGCCATGGTTTCTTCTTCGAGTTTTTCAGCCGGCGCAACCCTGTTTATCAATCCCATCGCCAGAGCCTCGGGCGCTTTTACCAACTCGCCGTACAACAGCATTTCAAGAGCCCGTTTGCGGCCCACGCTCCTGAGAACCGGCAGTACGGGGCCCACGCAGTTGAGACCTACATTGATCGCCGTAAGTCCCATGCGGGCGTCTTCGGAAGCTATTGCCAGATCAGCCGAAGCCACAAGGCCCAGCCCGTTGGCCGCGGCAACCCCGTGTACCTGAGCTATGACCGGTTTTTTCATTTGAGAAACAGCCATCAGCGGCTTTTCCATCCGCTCCACCCATTCACGGTACTCCATGGCGCTTTTTCCGGACAGTTCGGCAATGTCTATACCCGCGCAAAACCCTCTGCCCGCGCCGTTAACCACAACAACCCGCGTGTCGCGGTCGGCGTCAAGTTCCCTGAAAGCGGCCAGCAACTCCACGGCCAGTTGGCTGTCGAACGAATTCATCTTTTCGGGCCGGTTAAGAGTAACCACTGTTACGTTGTTTTCCGTATTTCCGACGATAATCTTCTCAAAGGACATTTGCCAACCTCCATTCCGCCTGACGCATCCTGCATCCGGCAAACTCAGGATAGGGCATTGCCCGATGCAGGTAAAGAAAAAGCCGGAACCCTGGTGTAAGCGTTCCGGCTCTTATGTTTTACATATCCTGCATGAACCAGCTTAAGCGTGGAAATCGTCTCCCTTTCCGGGGACGATACACACGAACTTCAGCGGGCCTTCTCCGGTGTTCTCAAAAAAATGCTCGGTGTTCGAAGGAACATAGGCCCAGTATCCAGGCTCCAGCGGATAGGTGTCGCCCAGGATCCGGGCTTCTCCCACACCCTCGACTATAAGCACGTAGTGGGGCCAGTCATGTGCATGAAACGGAGACCGATTCCCCGGGTCTACTGTAAAAAATCGCGCCACGTGATCCTCCCAGAATTGACCGGGGCCAAAAATCACCCGCTTGGTGGTTCCCTGATGATCCGGGGTCGGAATCAGGGGAAGGTCTTCTATGCGACCTGCGTATCTGGTGTCTTTATCGTTGCTCATACCGTATCGCCTCCAGAAAAAGACCGGCTGGCCCTGTTTGTTTTATTTCCTGGCTGTTCCGGTAGCCTTGCCCGTTCCGAGATAAGCGGCTTCGACTTCCGGATTCACCAGCAGGTCGCTGGACTTGCCCTCCAGGATTATGTTCCCGGTCTGAAGCACATATCCCCTGTGCGAAAGCATAAGCGCCTGCCTGGGG
>CAZBLL010000057.1:0-8599 GCA_964492625.1 uncultured Synergistaceae bacterium | reverse complement strand
GAGCCGTATCCACCGCAAACCCCTCAGCTTCCAGAAACACCGCAAGCAGTTCGCACAGGTCCCTGTCGTCGTCTATAGCCAGAATTTTCTTCAATATGTTCACACTCCAGTTTTTTCCGTGTGACATCATTGTAATTCACTCCGGCGGAATCCGCCGTCAAGAAATGTGAAGATAAAATTTGTCCCCGTTCCCGCAAGCCGGTCGCCATGCGGAAAAAGGGCAAAAAACAGTTTCGCGTGCTTGACGTTTCTTTATATTCGTAAACCGCGTCCTTACGGCCAGCGCTCTACACTATACCCATCACGAAAACAAGGAGTGAGCTTCATGAAAAAGGTAAAGTACGGAAAAACAGCGGCGATGATTACAGGAGCGGCTTTCCTGGCGGTAGCGGGATTCACAATGTTTACAGGCGACGCTTCGGCTTTTGGGCCCGGGCGTGGAGAAAGCGGTGGTTTCGGGCCTGGAATCACGCTGACGGCGGAGCAGAGGGAACAGGTAGAAGCGATTCACGGGGAGTGCGAGCCCCTGGAGCATCGCCAGACCGTAGGCAAAACTCTCGACTCCCTGAAAGATAACCCAAAGGCGGAAGACATAAAGGCCGCAAAGGACAAAATTGCCGATAACCTGTACGAAGGGGCGAAGAAACGCTGGGAGACGTGGCAGGTGCTTACCGACGACCAGCGCAGGACCCTGCAGGAGCGATTGAACGAAGGACGGGGCAACCGGTGGGAGCAGGACCAGATGCGACATGAAAGCTTCGTAAGGTACATGGGCGGCGTCTGCGACCTGGATCAGGGCCAGAGAAACAGGCTTTCCGCGCTCGACAAAGACGATTTTCGCAAAGGAATGCAGAGAGAACATTTTACGCTGCTGGCAGAAAAGCTTAACCTTACCGACGAACAGAAAAAAGACCTTGCGACTCTCTGGAACAATGAAAGGGGTAATTTTGGAGATCGCGGACCCGGCGGCCCTGGGCGCGACGATAGCTTCAAACTGATGAACGACTCTAAATTCGACGAAAAGGCCGCGCGCACGCTTGCAGCGGAACACGCCGACGAGATGGTGGACGGCTATCTGGCGCACGCAGAGATACACGAAAAGGTCATGAAGATACTCGACCCCGTACAGCAGAAAGAACTTGAAAAACTCGGCGGCTACGGAATGTTCGGTCACGGCCAGGGCCGCGGAGACAGAAACGGCGGCGGCTTTCACCGGAATTGGTAAGCAGGCGCAAGGCGACAAATACCGTGGGGGGGGGGGGGGGGGGGGGCGGAGGGGGGAGGGAAAGAATCTCGTTTTTGCACAGCATATTTAGGGAGGCCGGGCGTTTACGCGGGGCCTCTCTTTTTCCCGTAAAACAGCATTGCTACGTGCTACCATGAATGCTGTCGATAAAAGCAGGGGGTGAAACGCAGTGCCTGAGGAAAACCCAAAAAAGACAAAACCCTGGAACTACTGCATAGCCTGCGGGTCCTGCGCGGCGATGTGTCCCAGGCAGGCCGAGGGCGCGTGGGAAAGCGCCGAGGGAGTGCAGCAGGCTCTGGTGCGCTATCTGCGAGGCAAGGGCCCCCTTACGGACGAGGTGCGGGAGCGGGCTGTGGGCTGCCGAAACTGCGGCGCTTGCGCCGAAGTGGTATGCCCAATGCGGCTGGATCCCCTGGATATGCTTGCCGCGGCCAGAGAGCGTATTGCAAAAGAGGGGGGCTCCGAATGAGCGACAGGGAAGAACGAAGCATACAGTGGGTGGAAAAACAGCTCGCCGGCGGCGGTTTTGCCGATTTTCGGTGGATAGACCCTTCGGAACTGGTGGTTTCGCAGTGGGTGCGGGTGAAATGCATGTACGGTTGTCCCGAGTACGGCAAGAACCTTTCCTGTCCGCCCAACGTTCCCGGAGTCGCCGAATGCCGGGAGTTTTTCTCGGAGTACAAGCGTGCGGCTCTCATCCATATGGTTTGCGAGATACCTTTCGAAAAGAGGCGCCAGTGGGACGTGGCGACCCAGGAAAAACTGCTCGACCTGGAAAAAAGGGTATTTCTGCACGGCTACGAACGGGCGTTTCTGCTTTCCTTCGATTCGTGCAATCTGTGCCCGGAATGTCCTCCACTGGAAGAAGGCTGTAATTATCCCATAAGGCGGAGGCCGACCATAGAGGCTTTTGCCGTTGATCTGTTTTCAAGCGTTCGAAAGTTCGGCTACACTCTTGTGGTCAAAAAAGATCACAGCGAGCCGACCGACAGATTCGCGCTCCTGCTGCTTGAATAGGAGGTTTTACCCGTGGCCAAATCACAACTGAAAAGCACCGCTGACAAGGAAACCACTTTCGACCTGCTGGATATCCGCCTGGGCAGGATAGTTTCGGTGGAACTGGAACCCTCCGCAACCAAAACAGCCTACAGAATGGTCGTCGATTTCGGCAAGTACGGCAAGCGCACCAGCGTGGGCCGTTTTACCTGTCACACGCCGGAGGAAATGAAGGATCGCCTGGTAATGGGAGTGCTCAACTTCGGACCCCGAGCCATAGGAGACGTTATGTCCGAGGCCCTGATCCTGGGCGTTCAGTACCCTGGCGCAGAGAGCGGAGAGGCTACTCCCGTATCTCCGGCAGCCGAAGCAAAGATCGGCTCAAAGCTCTTTTAGGCTGGTTGTATATGAAATCCACTCACGCAGCGGCAATAGCGGCGGAACTCGGAATAAAGCCCGCACAGGTGGGCTCGGTAGCCGACCTCATAGCCGAGGGCTCGACCGTTCCATTCATTGCCAGATATCGCAAGGAAGCTACCGGTTCTCTTGACGAAACGGTGATTCGCGTCGTCCGCGACCGCATAACCCAGCTTGAGGAGCTGGATAAGCGCCGGGAGGCCATTCTTAAATCCCTTGAGGAACGCGATCTGCTTACCGATGAACTGAAAAATGCCGTCGAAGGCGCCAAAACCATGACGGGGCTGGAGGATATCTACCTGCCCTACAGGCCCAAGCGCCGCACCCGCGCCACCATAGCCAGGGAAAAGGGCCTTGACCCGCTTGCCGGGGCGCTTATGGAGGCAGCGGCGGGAAAGGGTGAACCAATGGAACCGCTTGTCGCCGCCGAGGCCTTTATCGACGAGGAAAAAGGCGTAGCCACAGCCGAAGAAGCCCTTGCCGGAGCCAGAGACATAATCGCCGAGGATGTCAGTGAAAACGCTCCGGCGCGTTCGGCGCTGCGCTTCCTTTTCGTAAAGCGCGGAAAGATGCAGTCGCGCGTGGCAAAGGGCAAGGAGACCGAAGGTGCAACCTACAGGGATTATTTCGACTGGGCTGAATCGGCGCGCAACGCTCCTTCGCACAGGGTGCTGGCCATGTTCCGGGGCGAAAAGGAAGGCATGCTGACCCTTTCCGTGACGCCGCCCACGGAAGAAGCCGTGGAAATGCTGTGCAAGCGGTTCATATCCGTTTCAGGCGCGGCGGCCGACCATGTGCGCATGGCCATAGAGGATGGATACAAGCGCCTTGCCGGGCCGTCCATGGAAACCGAAATCCGCAACGCCCTGAAAAATCGGTCCGATAAAATGGCCGTGGGTATATTTGCCGATAACCTCGAGACATTGCTCCTGGCCCCGCCCATGGGCCGCAAGTCGGTGCTGGCGGTAGATCCGGGGGTACGCACCGGATGCAAACTGGTGGTGCTCGACCCGCAGGGCGAGTTGCTGGCCAACGACGTTATATATCCTTTCAGCGGAAAAAACGCCCTCGAAAAATCCCGTGAAAAAGTACTGGAGATAACGGGCAGGTTTCCCATAGAGGCCGTGGCCATAGGCAACGGAACGGCCGGTCGCGAAACGGAAGCTTTTTTCCGCGAAATGGAAATCCCCGGAGACCCCATAGTGGTCATGGTCAACGAGAGCGGAGCCTCGGTATATTCGGCGTCAGACGTGGCCCGCGAGGAATTCCCCGATTACGATGTAACGGTGCGAGGAGCCGTATCCATAGGCCGTCGCCTGCAGGACCCGCTGGCCGAACTGGTTAAGATAGAGCCCAAATCCATAGGTGTGGGCCAGTATCAGCACGACGTTGACCAGAAGATGCTTAAGGGCGGTCTGGACGACGTAGTCGTTTCCTGCGTAAACAGGGTGGGCGTGGAGGTAAATACCGCAAGCAGGCAACTGCTTTCTTACGTTTCGGGCCTGGGGACGTCGCTTGCTTCCAACGTGCTGGAGTTCCGCCGCTCCGAAGGGCCGTTCAGGTCGCGAAACGATTTTAAAAAAGTGCCGCGACTTGGGCCCAAGGCCTTTGAGCAGTCGGCTGGTTTTTTGCGCATACTCGGGGGAGACCATCCGCTTGATTCAAGCGCCGTTCATCCGGAGCACTATCACATCGTGGAAAAGATGGCGGCCGACCTGGATTGTTCCGTCGCCGACCTTATGAACGACGAGGAACTGAGGAAAAAGATTGACCCCGCACGCTACGTATGTGAGGAGGCCGGTCTGCCTACGCTGAAAGACATAATGGACGAACTGGCCAAACCGGGGCGAGACCCGCGTGAGGCCTTTGCTCCTCCCGCCTTTTCGCCCGACGTGCACACCATGGACGACCTGGAGCCCGGTATGGAGCTGGAAGGCGTGGCGACCAACGTTACCGCTTTCGGGGCTTTTGTGGACGTGGGAGTTCATCAGGACGGCCTTGTGCATATAAGTCACCTGGCGGACAAATTTGTTAAAAACCCGGGTGACGTAATAAAACCCGGCCAGCAGGTACGCGTCAAGGTGCTTGAGGTAGACAAACAGCGCAAGCGCATATCGCTTAGCATGAAAGGCGTGGATCAAAAGCGCTAAAAACCGATGGCCGATGGCGGACATCGGAAAAAACAGCAGGCAGTGCGCAGCGGACAGCGATCAGCAGAGGCAAGGAGACAAAGCTTGTCATCCCGAATCCGCCTACTGGCAAATGAGGTCGAAGATCCGCCCACCGGCGGAAATCTCGGGTTGTAGCCTGGTGAGACGTGAGGCGTGAGACGTCAGACGAAAAAACTTGTCATCCCGAATCCGCCTACCGGCGGAGAGGGATCTCGGGTTTGACCCTGATTTTTCAATTTCTAACGTTTTTACCAGATCTCTATCAGCGAAAACAGAAAAGGGAGGGCTTTCAGTGCCAGGAAGGCAGCTCAAAAACATAAGGCCCGGCGTCAGGGTCAAGGTGGTGCAGAAACATCACCAGAGAACAGGAGAACTGACCGAAGGCGTTGTAAAGGATATCCTTACAAAAAGCCCGAACCACCCCCATGGTATAAAGGTGCGTCTCGAAGACGGAACAGTGGGCAGGGTGAAGGTTGTGGAAGAATCAATCAGTTAATCATCCGGCGGCGGGCAGGAAATCTACCCGATGATCTCGTTCAGGCCTTCGATTACGAGGGATATTTCCTCTTCAGAAGCCCTGGCGATTTTTTCCTTCATGCGCAGCGTGGAAAGAGTCCTTATCTGGCTGATTTTGACCCAGGACTTTTTGGGAAGTTCCTGGTTGCTCAACTCCAAAGTAAGAGGAAACCCGGCTCGTTGAGGGCGACTGGTCAGCGCAACGGCTATTACGGTGCCGGACTTCTCGTTGAACACGTTCTTGCTCAGTACAAGAACGGGTCTTAGCCCGCTTTGTTCGTTGCCTTCGACCGGGTTAAGATCGGCCCAGTATATTTCGCCTCTTAATATTCGGGCCATGATGCGACTTCCGCTGACATGCCTTCTTCAGCCAGGGTGTTTTCAAAACCCGTATCCAGTTTCTCGCACTCGCGCGCCAGCCGGTTACCCTCTAACCTTTCCAGCTTTTCGGCTATGGCTTCCTGGATAGCTCTGCTGCGGTTTGGAAAAACACTGGATTTTACCAGTCTGTCGAGATGTGCAAGAGTGTCTGAGTTGACCGTTATAGCGATTTTTGAAGTTCCCATACATATCGCCTCCAGTATGACATTATATCATACTCTCGAAGAGTTTTATCTGGCTTGCAGTCTTAAACCCAAAATTGGTCGAGATTCCGGTTTTGATTCAGTGTTTGCCCTTGTGGTGCTCCTCCCAGTTTTGGTTCAGCCTAAAGCGGCCTGTCGAACCGTTTTTTGTACGCCCCGTTGCGTCTGAGTTCGCGGCCGAAGCCAAAGTAGTTGACGAAGGGCAGAACCAGCCAGCCGACAAATCCCGGCAAACGTTTGGGCCCGGCAAGTTTCTGGAGAACATCTTCGTCGAGTTTCCCCTCTTTTGCGTAACGGCGGACCATGTCACGGAACTGCTGAAGCAGCTTTCCCCCCCGCTTTGAATCCGGATGCCGGATGCCCTCCGAGGCGCCAACGCGGATGATTCCGTCGAACGGCGCGCCCAGGCGTGTGGAAAGTTTCGTTAAATATCTTGCCATGGGTCGGGTATGGGTCTCTTCGGGAAAGCCCGTATGAATAAGAAAAAGCAACCTCACGCCGCTTAGACCTCCGCGAAACGTCGCAAGCGCCTCGATGAATTCCTTGGCCAGCCCCGGCATGGCGTCGACATACACAGGGAAAACCACCAGATTGATCCCCTCGTCGTCGAAAAAAGTCAGGGCCATCTTAAAATCTTTTTCTTTAGCTATCAGGTATTCTTCCCAGGTGTTCCCGCCATGTTCGCAAAAACCCTCTGCAAATGCGTTAGACATCAGTTTCGAGTTGCTTCCCGCTCCCCGGGGCGAGCAGTTATATATTTTCAATTTCATGGCTTGCCTCCGTGGGGTCTGCCGAAAGCGGCATGGAGAAAAGAAACCGCGTATGTGCGTTCCTGGCGAACCTTTTGAAGACCGTCGAAACAATATCAATGTCTTCTTCGTCGGTATCGGGTTCGGGGTCGTAAAGCAGAGCAAGGGGAGGTGTGCTTTCGTAACGCATTGGGTGCCTGCATTCGCCGTCGGCCATTTCTATGAAAGGCAGCGCCATGGGTATGAACCTGTCTATTGCGTTCTTCAAAAGTGCGGAGGGGAACCCCATGACAAGCGGCGAGGCAAACAGAAGCAGGTCGGAATGGATCAAACTACGCAAAAACTCCGGTCCATCGTCATCAAAGACGCATACTCCGGGCGTTTTGAGCCAGCACGAAAAACACCCCGTACAGCCGTGGATGTTCTTTTCGGCCAGCCTCATTGTACTGACATTGTTCCCGGAATCCTTCAGCGATTGTGTTATCGCTTCCAGTTTCCGTTCATATGCCTTGTCTGGCGCAGCCGGGTTCCCGTCAACTATCCTGATCTCCAAGGCCTGTCGCCTCCTCTGGTATCCTGCTCCCGGGTGGTATGCAGGGGTAAGTTCAATGGATACTGTAATGTTGATACAAAAAATGTGCCTGATTCAGAGCAAGATCGATTTTCATCTCTCTCCATTATAATGGCTCCAAAAGAAAAATCCGGAGGTCGTTGAGGATGAACGAAAACAGTCAAGCAGGATCTGGGAGCGCTGTCTATTTTTTCTGCGTGGGTGAAGGTTACGACATAGTGTCGGCAAAGGTCTTCAGAGTTGTGGAGGAACTGTTTAACCCCAGGAAAACCGGTATTATCGTAGACGGTTACCCCGTGTTGGAGCATATCGACGATAGCGGAAACAGGTTCTGCTTCATGCGACAGGACATGCTGGTGAGTTACGATTTCCGCCGCTATCTTCCTGTTCTGAAAGAGCATTTTGCCGGGTTCGACATGGCGGCCGAGGTTAACTGGCACGAGGGCGCCAACGCGCCCGACAAAGTTTTGACCGTGCACACCATAGGCGACGTGGAAGCCGGTGTCTTTACTCCCGGAGAGCCCAGGTTCATGAGGAGCCTTCTGCTCGCGCTGGAGCACAACAGGGCGGAGGCGGGACTGGATGATTTTTCTACCGTTACGGAGGCTACGCACTGGACTGGGACCTTCAAGGGACAAAACCCCCGGGATCTGGATGAGTTCCCCGTTCCCACTTTCGATATAGAGATAGGTAGCACCCCCGAGAGCTGGAACAACGACGGGGCCATAGAGGTTCTGGCCCGCAGCCTGACAATCCCGTTTTCCGAAAAAGCGTCGCTTAAGAACCTGCTGTGCGTGGGTGGAGTTCACTTTGAGCACTCGTTTTCCGACGCGGCCCTGGCGGCTGAGCATTGTTTCGGCGTAAGCCATATCCTGCCCAACCAGTGGATCGTGTCCGGCGAGTACCAGACAGACGAGGGGTACGAAAAACTGCGTAAGGCCGCCCAAAGCATAAGGGGCGGTGTCGAAGCGGTGATTTTCCACGAAGGGATGAAAGCGCCGTTTCGGGACCAGTGCCGCCGTCTGGGAGAGGAACTGGCTGTTCCCGTTTACAAGCACAAGAAACTGAGAAAACCCGGTGAGTGGTGAGAGGCGATTGTGAGACGTAAGACGTGAGACGTAAGACGTAAGACGAAAAAGCCTGTCACCCCGAGCGGCCCTGGCTGCGACGAGGGGTCTTGGTTTTGATCTTCTGATTCCTGTCTCCAGTTTCCAGACGCCTGCAAAAGGCGAGATTCCTCCCCTTCCTGTCGGAAGGATTCGAAATGACAAGCCCTTTCTGTTTCCCCGGTCTTTTCGTTTACTGTTGACCGTTTACCGGTTTTCCGGGCTTTTTTGCCCTTTCTGCAT
>CAZBLL010000056.1:4259-8708 GCA_964492625.1 uncultured Synergistaceae bacterium | reverse complement strand
AGCGCCATGGCA
Organism: uncultured Synergistaceae bacterium; assembly: GCA_964492625.1. GTDB lineage: Bacteria > Synergistota > Synergistia > Synergistales > Thermovirgaceae > CAZBLL01. The sequence continues at coordinate 8,696 of CAZBLL010000056.1, read as the reverse complement.
ATGGATACGCGCTGCTTCTGACCGCCCGAAAGTTCGTGCGGGTAACGCTTGGCAAACCACAAGTCCAGGTTCACCTTTTCCAGCAGGGCGTTCCGGCGTTTCTGCGCCTCCGGAGCGGATATATCCAGGTGTCTTCGAAGCGTTTCGTCTATTTGCGAACCTATCGTCAGAACGGGCGTCAGCGAATTCATGGCGCCCTGCGGAACGTAGGAAACATATTTCCACCGGTAGCGGTCCATCTCGCGTTGATTCAGTTCCAGAAGGTTCACGCCGTCGGCAAGGATCGCGCCCGAGGCTCCGGCCTGAGGTGGTAGAAGGCGCAGCGCGGCGTACAGCATGGTGCTCTTGCCGCTGCCCGATTCGCCCACCAGCCCGGTCACAAGGCCCGGGCGCAGGTCAAGCGAAACGCCCCTCAGCGCCTCCACGGTTCGTTCAGGCGTCCGGTAGGGTACCGTAAGGCCCACGAAGCGCATCATTTCCGGCCTCCCGCCGAGAGCCTGGGGCCGGCCTTTTCCTCCAGGGCGCGTCCGATGTCCAGGAATATAAGGCAGATAAGCGCTATGCCCAGGCCGGGGGGCAGTATCAGCCACCATGCGCCCGCCGTGAAGGCGCCGAAACCGTGCGCCTCGTGAAGCATTCTTCCCCACGATACTATACGGGGATCCGAAAGGCCCAAAAACGACAATCCGGCCTCGGCCAGGATCGCGCCCGGAACGCCCAGGGTCACCGTTGCCAAAAGCAGAGGCAGAGCCTCGGGAAGCAGATGTCGAAAAAGGATATAGCGCGTCGGAGCGCCTATGGAGCGAAGGTTTTCCACGTAGCACGCCTCCCTGAGCGAAAGCACCATGGAGCGGATGGTGCGGGCCGAGCCCATCCACGAAAAAAGCCCCAGCACCAGCACCAGTTGCCACAGTCCGCGCCCCCATATTCCCACTATGACCATCAAAATCGGCAGCACGGGTATTGAAAGCAGAAGGTCCACGAAGCGCATCACCAGCGAGTCGAAAGCCCCGCCCACGTATCCGCTTGTAAGTCCTACCGAAAGGCCTATGAACGAAGCCAGGAGCGTGGCCGATATTCCCACCAGAAGCGACACGCGGACACCCAGCAGCAGAAGATGGAGCACATCGCGCCCCCTCTGGTCGGTTCCCAAAGCGCCCCATGTTCCTCCAGGAGCCGAAAGGGTCATATCCACTGAATCGGGGCGAAAGTCGCCGGTCAGCGTCAGCCTGTAACGGCCCTTCAGGGGAAAAAGCAGTTTCATCGCGTCGTCAAAGGGCTCAAGCCCCAGTTTCTGTCTGAAGTCCAGGTCGCGGCCGTCTATATCGATATGAGACCGCGCCTGCCCGTCCATGTCGGCGAGCACTATTTTTTCGCCGTCCGGAAGCACCAGTTCCAGCTGCGATGACGCCGGGGGGGTGGAAAAGTAGACATCGCCCTTGAGAGTGACCGTTTCCGGGGTGGCCCAGTTCCATTCGAATGACGTTTCCGTTTCTTTTTCGGAAAGCGTTACATGCAGAGCCGGAGGCGCATCGCCCGCCGCCCACAGGGGAGGGGCGAAAGGCCTGGCGACGGATTCAGAGGCGGGGTTAGAGAAAAACATGGGCCCGAATATCCCCGCCGCCGCAACTACGATAAGGGCCAGAAAACTCCACCGTCGCACGGCTTCAATCGCCCCCGTTTCGGCCCAGGCGGATGCGCGGGTCGGCCAGCCTGTAGGCGGCGTCGGCCGCAAGGTTGGCCGCCACGGTAACCAGGGCCAGCATGTAAAAGGCCGCCCCGGCAGCCGGGTAGTCATGCCCGAGGATAGAGTCCAGAAGGAACTTGCCCACGCCGTGCAGGGAAAACACCGTCTCAGTTATAACGGTGCCCGAAAGCACTCCCGGCAGCGAGAGCAGAAAGATGGTTACGATGGGAGGAAGCGTGGTTCTGAAGGCGTGACGCCATACGATGCTGCGGTCCGAAAGCCCTCTGGCCCTTGCCGCAAGTACGTAGTCGTCTCCAAGAGCCTTGACCATCAGGTTTCTAACGTATATGGCCCAGGACCCGAAACCCAGCATTACCAGTGAGGCCGCGGGCAGCGCCATGTGCCAGGCGTAATCCAGCGTTGCAGCAAGGGCGCCGGTGGGGGGCGGTATGGAAACACTGCCTCTCAGGGGAAACAGGGGGAGCCAGTAGGCCAGGCCAAGCAGCAGCACCAACTGTACGAAGAAGGAAGGAAACGAAAAGGAGACGGAGCCGGAAAGCAGAACCAGTTTTTCCAGCCGTCCACCCCTGCGCCGCGCCGCCTGAACCCCAAGCCAGGTTCCCAGCGCCGCCGAAAGGAGCATTGCCGAGCCCAGCAGCGCCACGGTGTTGGGCAGCCTGCTTTTGATCTCGCCCCACACGGGCTGCTGGCTCAGAAACGAGAGCCCGAAATGGAATGTCAGTGTCTGGCGTACGTAAAGGACAAATTGCCGGAAAAGCGGCTGGTCCAGCCCGAAAACCGACCGGAGCTCCGCCTTTGCCTCTGGGGAAAATTTAGGGTCGATTATGGAGCTGACGGCGTCGCCGGGCATCAGCCGGAAAAGAAAAAAGTTGACGCACACGACAAGCAGCAGAACGCCCGCCGCGCCGGCTATTCTTCGGAACCAGTACGACCGCACTCCGTCAGTGCTCCTTCAGCATCCAGAAATCCTCGAAACGCGTCAGGTGCACGTATTCGCCTGCCCGGTATTCGCGAAAAACAAAAGGACCGGTTCCAACAAGGGCTGTAATCTCCGGCTTCAGAGGGTTCTTCTGGTTCGCCGGTTTCCAGCTCTGCCAGTCGGTTATGTTTTCAAGGATGTGGGCGGGCAAGACCGGGCATCCGCCCACATTGTGCAGATGCCAGTAGCTTACGGTCGACATATCGACCACAAGCGTCAGGTCGTCTGGTGTTTCCACCGATTCGAGGTCCCGCACCATGTCGAAATAGCGGGGTATCTTATGTTCTTTCAAAAAAAGGAGCGTGGCCTTTACGTCGCTGGCTGTAAAGGGTTCACCATCGTGCCACGTTACACCCTTACGCAGCGAAAACGTAAGCCTGGTGTGCGGGCCGTCGTCGCCTGTTACCGTCTCCGTTTCCCACGCTATCGCCAGCCATGGAATGTCCTCCAGTGTTTCCGGTTCCACGGCGATCATGCCGTCGTAGACAAGGCCCAGTACCTGCCAGTCGTAGGCCGAACCGGCTGTCAGCGGGTTCAGCGACCGTGGTTCCTCCGGCAGACACCACGAAAGCGGGCGCATGGCGCCGGAAGCCGTTTGAACGTTGAGCAGCGTCCAGATGTTGTCGGCCGCCGTTGCTTTGGTGGTGACAACGCCTTTCCAGTCGTTGCGAACGGCCGCTATCATGAAACGCGAATATATGGGCACCCACGGGTTCTTTTCTGAAAGAAGTTTCTGCGCCCGGGAGGCCGCGCGTTCGGCGCTTGCCCGGTCCGGGGCCCAGCGCAGGTCTTCGGTGACTTTGTCCACATCGGCGTCGTGCAGGCCCTGGATGTTGTAGCCGCCCTCCACGTCCATGGAGGAGTGAAAAAAGGCGAAAAGATTGTCGGGGTCTCTGGTGAGGCTCCATGCGAGAACGAAAAGGTCGAAATCGTGGCTGTCCAGCCGCTTGAGCATGGTTGAAAAGTCGTATGGGTCCACGGTGACGGGAATGCCCAGTTCAACCATGGCCGCGGCTATGCGGTTTGAGAGTTCCGCAGTCGTCGGGGCGGAATTGGCGGCCGGGGCCAGTATTGTAACGGGTTTCAGCGCCTCGCCCGTTTGGGGCGAAACAAGAACGTTATCCCCGTTCCACGTCCATCCGGCCTGCTTCAGCATCTCGCGAGCCTCCAGAGGGTCGTAGTTCCGGGTCGTCACTTCGGGCTCGTAGTAGGGGGAAACGGGCGGCAGGTAGGTGTCCACCGGTGTGCAGTAACCGGAAAACAGCTCGCGCACGAACCGGGTTTTGGGTATGGCCGCCGAAACGGCCCTGCGTATGTCCGGGTCGTTCCACGGGAACTCGCGCAGGTTGAACCCCAGAAAAAAGATATGGAAACCGCGCGCTATGGAGAGGCTGACGTCCGGGTTGTTCGAAAGGCGCTCCACATCCACGGGGCGGGTGATGTCGCCCAGAATGTCCAGGTCGCCCTTTTCGAGGGCCAGCACCTGTGCGTCGGGGTCGCGGTAGATAACCATGTACAGGTCGCTTATCTTCGGGCCCCTGATCGACGATGTGTCGAAGGCGGCCAGGGCTGTTCCGGCGAGCAGCACTATCGAAAACAGGGCCGCAGGTATTGCTTTTTTTAATATCATGCTCATCACCCCGCATTTTGCGGCAATCATAGCATATCTTGAAAAAGGCAGCCGTCAGCGCACAGCTGACAGCCGACAGCAAGGGCATGTCATTCTGACGACCACCGGGAGGAAGTCGCA
>CAZBLL010000056.1:0-4159 GCA_964492625.1 uncultured Synergistaceae bacterium | reverse complement strand
GATCCGCCTACCGGCGGAAATCTCGGGCTTGTTGTTGGTTCTGGGATTACATTCAATAACGAGATTCTTCGCTTCGCTCAGAATGACAATTCTTTTCTGTCGGCTGATAGCTGTACGCTGTCGGCTGGTTGTTGTAATATACCAGTGCAATACCAGAACCACACCAGGGGGAGGGACGCCTTTTTGGGCTGGAGGCAGGACGAAATCTACGAGGAAATGCGAAGCCGGATAATCAGCCTCGCATACGCACCGGGCGACGCGCTTAGCGAAAGGGAACTGGTGGCGGAGTTCGGCGCCAGCAGAACACCGGTAAGGGAAGCTCTCCTCAAGCTGGAAAAAGACGGCCTGGTATCCATGGTTCCGAGGGTGGGCACCTACGTGACCCCGGTGGAGATAAGGTCAGTAAGCCACGCCTACGAGATGAAAAAGGACCTGGAAGGCCTGGCCGCGGAACTGGCGGCCCAGAGGGCTACGGAAAAGCAGATAGAAGAACTGGTCGAACTCGCCGGAACCTTTTCCAGGCTAGATAACTACAGGCAGTACCGGGAATGCATAGAAAACGACAGGAAATTCCACCACCTTACACGGATGGCCTGCGGCAACCCGCTGCTTATCGACACCCTTAACGGTCTCAGCGTCATAACCGTGCGTTTTTTGCAGTACATCCAGTACGTGGAAGAGGATTACCTGTGGTACAGGGAATCCATAACGGCAATAGCAGAGGCCATACGAGACAGAGACGCCCCCGGCGCGCGCAGGGAGGCGGAGCAGCATACCGCCGCTTTCCTGACCAAACTGGGAAAGTATTTTTTCGGAGAAGAGACACAGAAAGGGAGGTAAAAAGATGCAGGAAATACGATGGCACGGAAGAGGGGGACAGGGGGTGTTCACCGTCGCCCGGCTTCTGGGGATGGCGGCTTCTGTCTGCGAGGGGAAATATTCCCTGGCGTTCCCGTCTTTTGGTCCGGAACGCAGGGGAGCCCCGGTCCTCGGTTTTACCCGTATAAGCGAGTCGCCCATTACCGACAGGAGCATGGTGGACAGTTGCGACTACGTAGTCGTTCTGGACGAAACGCTTATCGGCCCGGCTGTCCTTGCCGGTATCAGGGAAAAAGGCGTCATTCTGGTCAACACCACCAAACCGGAACAGTACCGAGAGATGACGGACAAAAAAATCGTGGCGCTCGACGCCACCAGCCTCTCTATCGAGGTCTTGAAAAGGCCCATCACCAACACGGCCATGCTTGGAGCCCTTATCGCCGTTTCCGGCGCCGTTTCCCTGTCTTCGGTTCAGGACGCCATCCGTCAGGGTATGAAGGCCTCCATCGCCGAAAAGAACTGTGTCGTCGCCGAAAAGGCGTTCGCCATGGTGAAGGGAGCGTAAGAGAATGGACAGACCGAAGATCGTTTCCTACAGGGACCCCGAGCGTATCGAGGATTACCCCTGCGGCGCATTCAAAGCGGGCCATTTCGTTCAGGGCAACGCGGGGTGGAGGGTTTTCAGGCCGGTCATCGACCACGACAAGTGTGTCATGTGTTTGCGCTGCTTTCTCGTGTGCCCCGACGGCGTCATAGACAAGTCGGGCGATAAACTGGAAATAGACTACGACTTCTGCAAGGGGTGCGGCGTGTGCGCCTACGAATGCAAGGTCGGCGCCATAACCATGGTCAGGGAGGGGGGCGACGAAAATGACGGGTAAAAGCATATTCGTTTCGGGAGACGAGGCGGTCGCCGAGGCTGTAAGGCTCGCGAGGCCACACGTAATATCCGCCTATCCCATAACTCCCCAGACGGTAGCGGTGGAGAGGATATCCGATTTCGTGGAGGATGGTTCTCTCAGGGCCGAGTACCTTCACGTCGAGTCCGAGCACAGCGCGATGTCGGCGGCGCTGGGAGCTTCGTCGGTGGGAGCGCGCACATTTACGGCCACTTCGTCTCAGGGCCTGCTCTACATGGCCGAGGTGCTCCCGTATGTCAGCGGGGCGAGGTTCCCCATCGTCATGATGAACGCCAACCGCACGCTCGCCACACCATGGGCGCTTCTGGCGGATCACAGGGACTCGCTTTCCCAGCTCGACAGCGGGTGGATACAGGTATATTGCGAGGACGCGCAGGAGAGCCTCGACATGATCATTCAGGCCTACCGAATTGCCGAAGACCCCCGGGTCATGACGCCGATGATGGTTAACCTCGATGGGTTCATCCTGACACACACCTACGAACTTGTGGAACTGCCCGCGCAGGAAGAAGTAGACGTTTTCCTCCCGCCCTACAGCACCGACAACAAAATGTCGCTGGAGGACCCCAAAACGGTCTGCTACGCGGCCATGAACGAGTACATGGAGTTTCACATGAAGCAGGAACTGGACATGCGGCATGCTCCGGCCGTCATCGCCGAGGTCGATGAGGCCTACGGTCAGGCGTTCGGTCGCAGGTACGGAGGCATGGTGGAGGAGTATCGCTGCGAAGACGCCGATGTGGTTCTGATGACGCTTGGCAGCGTAACAGGCACGGCCCGGGCGGTCGTCGACGCCATGAGAGAAGAGGGGCGCAGAGTCGGCCTGGTAAAGATACGCTACATGCGGCCCTTCCCCCGCAACGAAATTACGGCCATAGGTTCCAGGGTCAAGGCTATTGGTGTTCTCGACAAGGATATATCGGTGGGGTACGAGGGCATTGTCTTCACCAACGTCAATTCGTCGCTGTGCGACCTGGAAACGTCGCCTCCCAGAGTCAACTTCATCGGCGGTCTGGGCGGCAGGAACATATCCAAGGATCATATCAGGGGAATGTTCGAACAGTTGCTCGAAATGGCCGACGGGGCAGAGCCCGAGAAAATACAGTTCATTAACGCGAGGTGCGGCTACGATGGCTGATAAAATGATAACCAACGCCAAAGAACTCACAAATACCGAGTATTTCTACGGGCACAGGGCCTGCGCGGGATGCGGGGGCAGCCTTGCCCTGAGGCTTGCCATGAAGGTGCTGGGTCAAAGGACATTTGTGGCGATACCGGCCAACTGCATGTCGGCAACCAGTTTTCTGTATCCGCAGATATCCTTTACGACCAATTCCATGATAGCCCCGTTCCCCGCTACGGGGGCAATACTAACAGGTATAGAGGCCGGGGCGCGTGCGCTGGGGTTCCAGGACTACAACGTAGTGGGGTTCGCGGGCGACGGCGGCACCGCCGACATAGGCATCCAGGCGCTGTCGGGCGCAATCGACAGGGGAGACCGCATAATATACGTCTGCTACGACAACGAGGCCTACATGAACACCGGCATACAGAAGAGCGGCCTCACGCCCTACGGTTCCAGGACCACCACGTCTCCGGCCGGCGAAAACCTGCCGGGAGCCGTAGGCCGAAAGAAGGACATGTTCGAGATAGTGGCCGCCCACGGCATAGAATACGCAGCCACGGCCAGCATCGGTTACCCGGAGGATTACCTCAAAAAAATGAGCAAGGCGGCGCAGTGCAAGAGCACTTCCTACATCCACGTGCTGGCGCCCTGTTCAACCGGCTGGGGTTTCCCGGTAGAGCAGACCGTAGAGATCGGCAAGGAGGCCGTGGACTGCGGCCTGTGGTACCTGGCCGAATACGAAAACGAGGAGTTTGTCCTTAACAGAAAGTCGAAAGAATTTTCGCCCATAGTGCAATACCTGGGCAAACAGGCCAGGTTCCGGCACCTTGGTGAGAAGGAACTGGAGCACATCACCACCGGCCGCGACAAAAAGTGGGAGAAGATGCTTAAGAACTGGAAATATTGATAGCCGGCAGCGCACAGCGGTCAGATTGCAGAAAAGGCAGGACAGGCGATGAACCGGTGAACGGTAAACGGTAAACGGAAGAACCGGGGGCAAAGGGCAAGGGCCAAAGCATTTTCACCACAGAGATCACAGAGGGCACAGACGGCGTGCCCCGAGCGAAGCGGCAGGGTAGAAAATCAGAAGCAAATTTCTTTGTGTAAACCCAACAAGCATTTGCTGGTCGCTGTCCGCTGACTGTTGCCTGCTGTCATTCCGAAACCTTCCGACAGGAAGGTGAGGTTGAAAATCCGCCTACCGGCGGAAATCTCGGGCTTGACCTGAAGCATTACAACGTCAGGCCCGAGACCCCTCGTCGCTCCGCTCACTCGGGGTGACAAAGGCTCTTTC
>CAZBLL010000055.1:0-8820 GCA_964492625.1 uncultured Synergistaceae bacterium | reverse complement strand
GGGCTTTTCCCCCCGCACGGCTCTCTCCAGAAACGGTGTCGAGATAAGCGGTCGCCCCGAAGCGTCCTGCACCGGTCGCGAGACCAGGCACAGTCTACCTGCGCAGGCGAGGAGCCTTCGGAAAAGGGCTTCCTTCTGTCTGCGCTGTTCTCCCATAGCGGGCAGGCTGGTGGGCGCCAGACCCAGGCTTCCGTCTTCGTGCATGTTGTCCCGGCGGCTGTCGTCCAGAAGGGGCGATTCCGAAAGAGGTCCGGGCCATGCTTCGGCCGTCGCGCCGGTCAGTATCCAGATGTCGTGTTGCGCCAGGACCGGGGGCTGTCCGGGGTAAAGGTGCAGGCTGCCCGAAATTTCCGGGGCCTGCCAGATGAAGGACCGCCTGGCCCAGGCCGAAAGGAACGCCATCGCCTCGGCCCCTTTCAGGGTTGTTGTTCCCGCGGGGCCGATGTCTTTTTGAAGTTCCTCTATAAGAAGAAGCTTTTCGTCAAGTTCGCCTGTTCCCGCCGCCAGCCTGCGGGCCTGCTCGTCCAGCGATGTGTCGTTCAGCACGAATCTGGAAAGGTTGACGTTCCACTGCGAAGCCGTCGCGGGTCCGGCCATGCGCCTCAGGCTTTTCAGCAGGTCCGGAGGCGTCAGACCCTTTTCCACTTCTCGCGCAAAAGCGTCCAGTCGTACAAACGATTCCAGCAGCTCCGGCCTGTTTTCGCGCTGCAAAAAAGCCGACCATGTTTCGAAACCCTCCCGATACATCGAGCCGGGCCCTGCGGAAATCGGACCTCCGGGGCTTAAAAACGGTTCACAAACAAGCTGAGCGGTTCTTTCAAATGGGTAGCCGTTTACGTATGCCTCCCATGTCGCCGAGGCCGTGCGCCAGACAGGGGTGTCGGCCACGGTAAGGCCCTCGCTGACAGTGCATGGTATGCCGTATCTTTCAAAGACCTCCTCGGCCAGGGAAAGGCGTTCCTGCTCCAGGGCGAGGCCTGTGTTTTCCCATCCGGGGAATCGCAGCCCGGGGAGTGTGTCGTGCAGTTCGCCACGTCCCTCGCTCCACAGAACAAGTGTCCTGGCTATGGTCTCCAGTTCCAGTCGATGGTCGCCCGCAGCTACCTCAAGCACTGGTATAGGCGGCGATTGGCCGGCGGCTTTTACGTTTACGGAAATCCTTGCGTCTATATTCAATGGGTGGTCGAGTCCGCTGGACGGTCTGAAAAGGGTAATGTCGCCTCCCAGAGCCGCAAGTTCCTCCACGAGGTCGGCCTGGGAGCGGGTAAAACTCATGAATCCCGCCAACAGTATCCTGCGGGAGCCAAGCCATTTAGAAAAACGGTCGGGAAAAGTCTTGAGAAGGGACAGCCCGTCGGCGGCCCGGCGGGCGCTGTCGGCGAGGCCGTGTTCAGCAAGATATGCGGTGTACATATGGAACAGTCGGCACAGAACGCCCGCGGGCGTTCCCTTTTCGGGGCACTTGCCGCAGGAGCCCTCGCCATCGCATCCCAGCGAACGGGCCAGGTCTGCGGGGGAAACGTTCTCCCGCAGCAGTTCCCGTATGGATGCTCCGAGAGTCCACAGGAAGCCCCCTCGCCGTATTCCGGGGAGCAGGTTTCTGATCTCCGGTTCAAGCGTCATGTAGTCGGACAGAATATGCTTAAGGATAAGCCAGTGATCCGGCGGGTCTATCTGTCTGGCTGTTTCGGGTCGAACGTTTGCGGGCAACGCCGCGAGCAGTTCGCGGTGAAGGTCTTCCCAGCGCAGCACGCGGGGTTCTCCTGCGCCGAATGAAGTGTCGCACGTCAGTGTATCGCGCAGGATCTGCCTGTCGCCGGATGAGGGAACCAGAAAAAGAGCCGCCGGTTCGCTGCACCGCGCGGCCCTCTGGAGGTGACCCGTTATTTCGTCTACCCTGACGTATTCAATGATCTCCACGGCCATAAGGAGAATATAACACATTCAGGAAGCTGGCACGCAGCATACAGCTGACAGAAAAGCTTGTCATTCCGAAGCCTTGCGGTAGCAAGGAGAGGAATCTCGCTTTTGGTCTGGTTTCTCCGGTTCTCGGTTGGCGATCTGCGAAATTCGAGATTCCTCGTCATCGCTGCGCGAATCCTCGGAATGACAGGCTTTTCCTGGTCGCTGCAAGCTGTCTGCTGTCTCCTGTTTCTATCTATACCCCTCGAAAAAACCTCTCCACTTTGCTCCAAGGCTTTCCGGAGCCTCCGGGACTCCTGTCCGTACCGTATGCGCCGGGCTCGTGCACCCCTGGTTGCACAGGTACGCAGTTTCACCGCTGAAATGTCCGTACTGCTGCTGGCTCTGTCTGCTATACATGCTGTCCTCTCCTTTCGGTTCCCTCCGGCCACAAAAAAAGCCGGGACCCCTGTAAAAAAGGGGTCCCGGCCCGGGTGTGCGAGTATGCGACGCTTACGCGACGCCCGCTCCCGGAGGGGCCCCTCGGCTGATAATAATAAGAGCGTGTACGAAACTGTCCGCAAATTTTCTGCTCATCAGGGCTTCCCTCCTTCTTGCGGTCCGAAACAGGATTTTGGGGTATCATAGAACTCTTTTATTCAGCTGTCAATGTGAATCCAGTATGCGCGTGGACACGATACGTAATTCCATGTATTAAAAATTCGACCGGATCACAGGAACGGCGCACTCTGGACCGGAGCAGCCCGGCAGGTAAGACAGATGCTTCCCAAAAGGGGCTCCGTGAAAGATAATAAATTTAAGAGGTTTCAATTTCCGGAGGCGGGGTGGTAGTGATGAAGGAACAGATCGTATCCGAGATCGTCGAACTGTTGTCCGAAATGCAGTTGCCAGTTGAGACAGGGCAAACTACGGACATATCCGTCAAAACGGATTTTCTTGACGCCGGATGGAGCACGGGAAAAAAGAAAATAGGCTACGAAACATTTATTTTTGCAAACGAGCAGGATAATACGGTCTACATGTACGAAAAAACAACGGAGCTACAAAAGGGTTTTTCCTTTGGAGGGGGAACAGAGTCCTCTTTTCAAAGCGGCAAGACGCTTTTCCGCAAAGTAAAGAGCGTTCAGTACGGCCCGGACGGAAAGGCCTACGAGATAAAACTCGATCTCGGAGCTATCCCCGGGGCCGCAAAGGAGACCGCAAAAAAACACGGGTGGAAATTCAAAACCGTGCTCAACAGAAAAAAGGCCCTCTATCCGGAGGGATACTCTTCTGCGGTTCCCCCTGCAGCTGTACGCAAGGAGCCTCACGCAGACAAACCCGCTCAAGCGGTTCCTCCCACGGAACAAACTGCCCGGCCCGCCCCGCAGGACAGCCCGAAACCACGGTACGGCGATCCGGAGAAAACGCTCTACGCCGAACAGGGAGGCAAAACACCTTCGAGGCTGGGAGACATCGTCGGGCTGGTTGGTTTTGTGCTTCTGGGGTTGTTCCTGCTGGTGCTCCTCTTTGCGGGTGATGTTTCCGTCCTGGGGTGGGTGCTTACCATTGCTCTGTTCGGCGGGGCATTCTATCTCCAGCGCAGGATACGCAGAAAAGGATTGCTTCTGAACCTGGCGTTGCTCGTGGCGGCGGGATTTTTGACACTGATAGTAGCCGCCGGTTTTTCTAACACGGGCCTTTCCTCGGCCAGCATCAGGAACGCTCACATGACCACGGGGCTTGAGGCGCCGTCAATGAAACCAGTCGATAAAGTGAAAGCGTATTCCGCTGATTCTCCGGAAATGATCGTTTCAGCGGAATTGAGGAACGCTCCCCAAAACACCATAGTGCGTTTCGACTGGACCTATACCACGGGCGACATTCCGATAACCTCGTTCGAGATCAACAGCGGTGAAGGCGAACCCGACAGATACATTTTCAACAACATCAACAACAGCGGAAAACCGTGGCCGTTGGGAGAATACAGGGTCGATATCTTTGTAGACGACAGGGAAAACCCCGACGCCGCAGCGGAATTCGAAGTGAAATAGTGTTTTTTCTCGCGGGGGAGGGGCTAACGGCCTCTCCCTTGTGGAGATTGTCCGGAACAGCCATCTTCGCCGGGTCCTTGCTGTCATTTCGAGCGAACGGATTGTTTGTCATTCTGAGCAATTCCATGTGAAGTCGAATCCGCCGGTAGTCGGACGTGCCGGATCCGCCTACCGGCGGAAATATCGGGTTTGAATTTGCTGTCATTTCGAGAAGCGAAGCGCCGAGAAATCTCGGGCTTGACCTTGCGGTTCCCGGTTTACGAAAACCCGAGACCCCTCTCCGCCAGCTGGCGGATTCGGGGTGACAAAGGCTCTTTCCGCAATCGGCAATCCGCCATCGGCCATCGTCTCCTTGCCTCTGCTTTTTCCGCCATCGTTACAAGGTGTAAAGGGGAACATTCAGTCTTCTGAAATGTTTTGTGTTGAAAGTGGCGACATCCGCCGACTGTCCCCGTGCCGCCGCAGCTATGTAGGAGTCCGCGAAATCCTGGCCGGTTTTTTGGGCAAGCTCCAGCGCCTGAAGAACAAGGTCCTGGTCCGTTACGGTCAACCCGCCGAAACTGACGATACTGGTCAGTATTTCAATAACCCTCTCCTGTGTGACCTTGTAGGCGGCTTTGAGAGTCCAGGCGATTTCAAAAAACACGGGAGGGCCCGTAACCAATTGGACCCTGCCTTCCGCAGCGTCTTTGAACAGGGCTTCGGCTTTTTCACACTGCTTTTCGTCGTCTTCCGTAAAAAAACGAATGAATACGTTTGCGTCCACAAAAACGGTTTTCATGGGTGGGTTCCCATAACATGCCCTGCTGCGTGTTTTTCAAACAGCTCTTGCTCGTCTTCCGGGGGGACCGCCTTCCCAAGGCATCCTTTCAAAGCCAGAAGGCTATCCGCTTTTTTCAGCGAAAACCCTTCCGGGGTTTCTTCAAAAAGTATCTTATCCCCGCTTTTTATACCAAGTTTTTTGCGAATATAGGCTGGCAGCGTAACCTGCCCCTTGGTGGAAATGGTTCCTATGAGCATAACCAGGGTCCCCCTCCCGATGTCTTGCAATACGTAGGGATATTATAGCAGAGTAGGGAATAGGCATAAAGTAGGGTAGCCGCTTCTATTTTGGACTCTTTCGGCATGAGGTGAGATTGAAATCAGTTTCTGACGGAGATTTCGTTTCTGTTTTGCCAAAACCAACCCCAACCCGTGACAGGCTTTGGTTGTCATTCTGAGCAATTCCATGTGAAGTCGAATCCGCCGGTAGTCGGACGTGCCGGATCCGCCTACCGGCGGAAATCTCGGGTTTGAATTGAACCCAAAACCAACGACAGGGGCGAGATTCCTCGTCATCGCTGCGCGAATCCTCGGAATGACAAGCTTTTGCTGGTCGCTGTCAGCTGCGCGCTGCCAACTGCCTTTTCCGCCATCGTCTTTTTGCCTTTGCTGTTACCCCAAGCGAGCGGGCCCGGCTCTTTCGCTGCCTGACATGCTTGTAATACGCAGCGTTCTGAGTGCAAGAAAAACAGCTGTCTACGTTCCCGATCTGCAGAAACTGACGGAGACGGAGTAATCCTCTGGCGTAACCTTCCAGATATTTTACAAGGGGAGAACCTCAAAAAGGTTCTCCCCTTGTTTTTTGATGTCGTTTTGCGACTGGTGACTGAAATGCAGTGTCCACATATTCAAATACTCATGGATCGGTTCCAGCTGTGAGCTTGCGTTCCGGGCTTCCTTTACTGAAAAGGGATAACTACGCCCTTGGGTTCATGAACGAGGAGAGCTCTATGTCCTAGAACAGGCCGAACCAGGCGGCGTAACCGATGATGGCCGAAACCAATGTCATGGGAAGTGCAAGTACCATGACCTTGATAGGATCGGCTGCCTTTCCAAGGACTGCGCCGATTATGCCGACAATGACAAAGGTGCAGAGACCAGCGGGAGGCAGGGCCTGGCCCGCGATGGCCAGGTGAGCTCCACCCAGCGCGGCGTCGGTCGTGCTGACACCGAGGTTATCCGTAAGAATAGGACCCACGAACGTGAAAATTGTGTTCTGGCCAGTGCTCTGAGAGCCCGTGAGCATGCCGACGAGCATGATCATGGCTCCCCCACCCAGTTTCAACATATGAGCGGAAAGGGTTTTCGTGAAAACCAGAACGGTGTCGACCAACCCTGCTTTGTAGAAGGCTCCGATCATAATCCCGGCACAAACCTGGATCTGGACCGTTTTGGACACGGCACGAAGACCCTCTTTAATGACGTCTTTAGTGTTGTCCCGGACTGCCTTTGCACCAAAGGCCACAAGAGTAGATACAATAATGGCCTGGAGGACACGGCTTACCCCACCGAAGGAAACGATGGCTCGCAGGATGGGGATATTTTTCAACGGATTGACGATGGGGTCCAGAACCTGAAGCAGCTCAACATGGAATCCGCTGCGAAGAATAACGATGGAAATGAGGACGAAGAGGGGGACAAGTTTTTTCCAGTCGTCTGCAAAAATCTTTCCCACGGAACGATCCGGAATAAGTTCCGCCGGGAGTTCTTTCACCTTAAGGAATGACCAGCCCCAAAGGATACAGATCACGACGAGGACGGCAGTTGTGAAGTACCCAATTTGCATAACGGAATCCGCGTCAGCTCCCACCAGGCTCGACGAAAGAAATATGGCCTGGGTAATTGGAGGCATGAGGGCTCCAAGACTGGCTCCCATAAGGATAACGCAGCCGGTCTGTTCCGGGGAAAGACCGATATCATCAAGTGCCTTGATAACCAGGATCCCGATAACCGTAGAGGCTGCAACGCTGTCTCCGAGGAGGGAGCCGGCAACGACAAGCGTAATAATAATCGATGCGATGAGGCCCTTGGGCGTTTTGCCGATCGAAGCCCTGAATGAGTCAAGAACCGTGGTAATAGCTCCCATTTTGACCTGGCTTTGAGCGTAAATACTCCCGAAAATAGATAGCCCGATAACCCAGGACAACTTGTCTATTCCGAAAATGGCTGCATTCACACCTCCACCGAAGCTCAGGCCTCCCATTGCCATGGCGATAACGGCTGTCAAAAACAGGCCAAGGCGGATATGGATATTCTTGATCATGGGAATCGGCAACAGAATCAGGCAGAACAGGACAACGACAGGAATAATAACAGTTAACACTGAATAGCACCTCCACAATGAGTTTCGGAATAATACGAATATGATGAGAATGGAAACGTTGGTGTTCCACGCGAGCCTCAAAAAACCCCCTGGCATTCCCCCCTTTTGTCTGAATTCTATGACTGCAATCACCGGATTACAGCCATCCTTAAAATTGGGCTAAGAAACTGAGAGTTGATGAGACCACAACACCGCACTTTTGCATGAAATGCACACAAAGAAACAGCAGAGGGAAACTCAGGCTAAATTTTCAGTTTCTATCCTGAAAGGTTTCAAGGGGTGCTTGATATGTCTCGTTGAATCACACGACGCGAAGCCTTACTGAATGCCCCGGGAGCCTAATGATGCAAGTCAGGCTCAGCAAAAAACCGTTGTCGAAATAGAAAGAATAAAAACAATTGAGAAAGATTGGAATAAATAAGATTGATAATCATTATCATATGCAATCGTGTGTAGCCTGTCAACACATGTGAGTGTCCCAATATCCACAGGCTCACTTTCATCCGGAGCTCTCCTGGGTGCTTGAATCTGGTTTTTCGTAAATTCTGAATGAGGTTCGTTTCGGAGTTCTGAAGATGAACTTATATGGCCGTTCTGGCCTTGTTGTCATCCACAGAGATGAGGGCGTTCTTATGGGTGGTGCTTTGAGCTTCTTCAGGTTCGGGAAATCCTTTTCGCCAAAGGTGCGGAGAAAGCCGATCATTCTACTAAGGCTTGTCATTCTGAGCGTAAGCGAAGTCGAATCCGCCGGTAGTCGGACGTGCCGGATCCGCCTACCGGCGGAAATATCGGGTTTGAATTTGCTGTCATTTCGAGAAGCGAAGCGCCGAGAAATCTCGGGCCTGACCTTAGGCACAATAACAACGTCAACTTCGAGATTCCTCCGTTCGCAAAAATTGCTCACGTTCGGAATGACAGGCTTTCTCGCCTCACGTCTCACGTCTCACGTCTCACGCCTCACGTCTCACGCCTCACGTCTCACGTCTTACGCCTTACGATTCCAGTTTTTCGGATAACTGCCTTTCAAACTGCTCCATATCCCCGAACAGGATCGTCTTAAGGCCCATGGCGGCGGCGCGCTCCACGTTTCCCTCGTTGTCGTCGATGAACAGTATCTCCTCCGGCGGCAGGTCCACGGCTGCGGCCAGGTCGGTAAAAGAAGTGGGGTCCTTTTTCGTCTTGCCGGTGTCCCAGCTGTTTATGACAGGGTCGAAAAGATGCAGAAAAGGTGTTTTGGCGTCCAGTTCCCTGAGCCAGCCCGCCTGATCGGTCAGCATGGCCGTGCGGTATCCCTTGTCCCTTAGGTTCGCGGCCGTTTGCAGCATACGGGGCCGAACGACGAACCGCGAAAGCACCATGTCGCGGAGCACGGCGTCGCTTGCCGTAACGCCGCTACGCCTGCGGAACTCTTCCCACATGTCGGCTTCCGTGCACCCTGCTTCCACGAAACGGACATCGAACACCAGTTTGAAGGCCATGGATATGGTTTCACCGGGGTCCAGACCGCAGGCGGAAGCAATGGCCCGCATTCCCTCACGGAAGCCCTCCTCGGCTATTACGCCGCCGAAATCGAAAGCTACGCAGCGGATGGTTCCAGGCGCCGATTTTACGCTCACTGTGTTTTGGTCTTTTCACCGTCGCTGCGAGTAAAAACGTATTTCAGCCCCTCGAAAGGAGCGGGCAGTACCCGACTGCGGAGAATGACCTCGTCTTCCTTCT
>CAZBLL010000054.1:0-8898 GCA_964492625.1 uncultured Synergistaceae bacterium | reverse complement strand
GTGGGCACGGAGGAGGTCGAGGGCACTCTGGATAAATACTACCCCGAGGGAGTCGAACCCCAGCCCCAGGCTGTTTCAGTCCAGCTCAAGGCGGTTTTCTGGCCGGGGATCGAGTCGCCCCTCGCGGCGGTGGAAACCCCGGAGGATCTCGAAAAGGCCAGGGAGAGGATCAAAGAGGAAGTTCTAGAGAGGTTATCCCGCAAGGTGTCTGAGCTTGGGTCCGTAATGTCGACGGACCTTTCGAGGTTTGTTATCCTTCATGTCCTTGACGGAGCCTGGAAAGAACATCTGCTCGCCATGGACGAACTGAGAAGGGGCATAGGTCTGCGCGCCATAGGTCAGAAGGATCCGTTACTGGAATATCAGTTCGAATCATATAACCTTTTCCAGGAAATGCTTGACCGGGTTCGACTAGCCATAGTGGAATATTTCTTCAGGGTAACGGTAGTTACGGAGGAATCCGGAAAAGGACGGCCCGGCGACGGTCTGCGGGAAAGCAGCGATTCGATCCTTCCCGGGACCATGGCGACGGGCGGCAAGCCTGTCGGAAGACCTGGCCCTCCAGAGGGGACGAGCCGGGAACCGGTGCGCAAGGGGAAAAAGGTGGGGAGAAACGACCCCTGTCCCTGCGGCAGCGGCAAGAAGTACAAGCATTGCTGTGGACGGAACATCTAGAAAGATCCCCGAAACGGGGGCCAGTCGTGAGATGGGAGTGAATTCCTTGCCAAAACGCAACGGTTTCTTAGTGCTGCTTCTGGGTGTTTGTCTCTTTGCGGCCTATTTACCCTGCGCCGCATCGGCATTCGAGCAATCGGACCTTGTGAGGATAGTGCGCGAGGCGCCTGCAGAGGGAACAATGGAAAACGCGGGAGGCCTGGTGCTTCTGCGGGAGATCAGTTATCGCCTCCTTTCGAACGGTGCAACGGAGCGTACGACCACCTGGGTGATACGGGAAGAAAGAGGCCTTTCTCCAAGGTGGAGAAACTGGACCATACCGGTTCCGGAAGGCGGTTCCTGCGAAGTGCTTGAATCGGCTTTGTACGATCCTTCAAGCGCCAGGCTGCGCTACCCGCTGCTTTCCGGAGAAAAGGAAACCGGGACCGGGGGACTGGTTGAGGTGCGTCTGCCCAACGATATGGAAGGCAACATAGCGGTTCTTTCCTATCGCCAGGTTTTTCCCGGCGAGATGAATCTGGACGACGCCGTCTTTATGGGACTCGACATACCGATGTGGGAACAGCGGGTAAAGGTCGTAGTTCCAGCGAGGATGGGGCTGGTATGGAGGGGACGCGGAGTTCCCGACCCTGAAGTGGTCCGGGGAGCCGCGATGGACTGGTATACCTGGACGTTGCTGAACACCCCCGCCGAAAGCGAGCACTCGGTGCTGGCCGAGGGCAGGCCGGTGCTGGTCTTCAGCCTGAGAAAGGGCCTGCGATACGCCCTTTCGGAAGCCGAAAGCCTTGCTGACGGTCTGGATATGTCTCCGCCCCCGGAGGTGCAGGCTATTCTGGATGATGCTAACGGGAGCAGGGCCGGAGAAAGGCTTCTTGCCTACATGAGCGACCCCTCCAGGCATCTGGGGGAAACCCCGTGGTACCTGGTGAGGAGCGCCGAACACATTCCGGCATACGGCCCGTGGACACTCTGGGAAAGTGCTTTCCTGATTAAAAAATGGATCGAGCGTGTGGGGTGGAAAGCCGGACTGCGCTGGCTGCCGGTGCTGACACCGGACGACGACGCCCCGGCCACAGTGAAACTGTGGCGTTCGCCGGCCCTCGAGCTTGAACCCCCGGGAGGAAGTTCCTTCTTCTATTTGCCAGGGCAGCAGACTCCCGCGGGTGTAACAGCCGCACATCTGCTGGGCCGGACGCTCTTTTCGGCCGGAGGGGAAAACGTTTCACGCATACGAGTACCTTCGGGTTCGGCGGGTGATCATCGCCTTTCGATAGACTGGGACCTTGAACTTACACCCGAGGGAGAAGCCAGCGGCGATGTGACCCTGACTGTCAGAGGCGGATGGACGGGGATACTCTCCGACGGAGATGCGCCCGATGACGAAGGCGCCCTCGCCATTCTCCGGAGGTTCGCCTGGCCCAACATGTCCGACGCGCTCGATGGTGTGCCAGTTGTTGAAAAGGTCGGGAGCGGTTACAGAGTAGTACTCGCTCTCAATACCCAGCTTGGAATCCCCGGAGGCAGGGGGCTGCTGGGACGTGTCCCGGCCGTTATTATGCCCTGGCAGCTGGAACTGGCCTCAGGTGGATTCGGCAACGGGCTTCTCTTCCCATTTGTTCTGGAACAGAGTTTTGTGCTGCGCCTTCCCGACGGGCTGGTTCTTATGGATCTTCCGCCCGTCCGGTCCGGAGGCTCGGGAAAGATAAAGATAGAGGAATCGATGCGCTACAGAAAAAAGAAACAGATAATCACGGGTGAACACAAACTTGTGGTTGCGGATGACAGCCTTGATGAATCGCAGCGCCAGGCTCTTGTAAACGCGGTGCGCCAGGGCATAGAGTGGTCGCGGCTAACGCTGCCCCTCAGTACTGTTGAATAGCTGTTGAATAACGGAAAGGAGTGACCGGTCATGGCGGCTAAAGATGTGTCGGAGATTCTTGTAGACCTCCTCAGAACATCGATCAGGGAGACTGCTTCTGAAAGAGGGCTTGATCTGGAAGAGGGACCCGGTGTGGAGATAGAAAGGTCCCGCAGGGAAGGCCAGGGCGACTGGGCTACCAACGCCGCCATGCAGTGGGCCCGTTTCTTTGGTGAGAACCCGCGCTCGCTGGCCGAAAGCCTCGCGGGCCACCTGCCTGAAAGCCCCTATCTCGACAGGGCCGAGGTCGCCGGACCGGGTTTTATCAATTTCTATCTTTCCGATCACTGGATAGCGGACATGCTAAGGAACGTTGTCGAATCCGGGGAGTCCTTCGGCCGAGTCGACGTAGGCCGGGGGAAAAAGGTACAGGTGGAGTTCGTCAGCGCCAATCCCACAGGGCCATTGCATGTCGGACACGGACGCGGAGCGGCGGTAGGCGACATCTGCGCCAGCATCCTCGAGTTCGCCGGCTGGAACGTGGAAAGAGAATACTACATCAACGACGCGGGTCTTCAGATGGAGATACTCGGAAGATCCACCCAGTCGAGGTATTTCGAACTCTGTGGGGCGCCGGAGAAGGCCCCCTTCCCGGAAGACGGATACAAGGGAGATTATATTTATGATCTCGCCAGATCGGTCATCGAAAAGGAGGGCCAACGCTTTCTGGATGAGGATATTGAACAGAGCGTGGCCTTCTTTACGAACTACGCGGGCGACGTGATACTGGAAGGGATCAAGGCCGATCTGGCTGAATTCGGAGTAGAGTTCGACGTGTGGTTCTCCGAGAAATCGCTGTACGAAGGCGGAAGAGTGCCGGCGATGCTTGAAACCCTTAAAACGAACGGCTACGCATACGACGCCGAGGGGGCGACATGGTTCAGGGCGACAGCTTTCGACGACGACAAGGACCGGGTCCTTATCAGGGGGAACGGGGCCCCGACTTATTTTGCATCGGACGTTGCCTATCACAAGGACAAGTACGACAGGGGTTTCGACCTGGTCATCGACGTATGGGGCGCCGACCATCACGGCTATATTCCCAGGATGAAGGCCGCCGTCCAGGCGCTGGGCAGGAACCCGGATGACCTGGAAGTCCTTTTGATCCAGTTCGTAAACCTCCTCAGGGGCGGCGAGCAGGTTTCCATGTCAACGCGTTCAGGGGAGTTCGTTACCCTGCGTGAGGTTATGGAAGAGGTGGGTATCGATGCAACAAGGTACTTCTTTGCGATGAGGCGCTCCGACAGTCACCTGGATTTTGATCTTGAGCTGGCGAAGACGGCGTCGAACGATAATCCCGTCTATTACGTGCAGTACGCGCACGCAAGGATAAACAGTATTTTCAGGGAAGCGGAAACGCGCTCCATAAAGCTTCCGGAACCCGGTGATGTCGACCTGTCACTGCTTAGTGAACCGGAGGAAACGGCGCTCATCAAGCGGATATCCTCTTTCCCTGATGAGGTGGAAAAGGCCGCCCGGGAACTGGCGCCACACAGGATGATCTTCTACGTGCACGACCTGTCGAGCGATTTTCATTCCTTCTACAATGCTCACAGGGTGCTTGGGGTTGAACCCGACGTTGAGAAGGCCAGACTCCTGCTGGCCGAAGCGACAAGGATCGTGCTTGTGAACGCCCTGGGGCTTCTGGGCATTTCGGCGCCTGAAAAAATGTAGAATGATCCGGCTCCGGTGGGTCGCCCTGATCGCCGCAGGTCTTTGCGTAGGGGCTATCATTCTTACGGCCTGTGTTATGGAGCTTAGAGAGATACGGGTCCTTTCGCGCGTCGTGGACGAAAGAATGGACAGGCTGGTGGAGCTTACCCGCAACATACAGGTTCTGAAGGAAAAAGTGATTTTCTACAAAACGCCGGAGGGGATCGCGAGGCTGGCCAGAGAACAATTCAACATGGTTTATCCGGACGAACAGATGTACCGTATAGAAATTGTTTCGCCCGACGCCTTGCCGGGTGAATGACGCTGGCGTATAATGCTATGCCGTATGTCCCTGTCTCTCCGTTGCGGGGAGACCATAGACCAAAGGGAGGAGGTGAAAGACGTGCGACCCTATGAAATGCTGACCATTTTCCACCCCGATATCGAGGAGCACACGGAAGCGGCCGCGGAAATAGAGGAGGTCGTGCGCAACCTGGGAGGCGAACCCGGTAAAACGGACCACTGGGGCAAGCGCAAACTGGCCTATCCGATCGACAAGATCGAAGAAGGCAGATACGCCCTTTTCAATTTCTCTATCGACCCGGTGCAGATCAAGGAGCTTGACAGGTTGTTGAAACTCAAGACGTCGGTTGTCCGGCATCTTGTGATAAGCAAGGAAGACAAATAGGGAGTGATTCCCGTGGCGCGAGGATTCAACAAGGCGATTCTGATGGGGAACCTGGCGCGCGACCCGGAGGTGCGCTACACGACCTTCAAGCAGGCTATTGCGAAACTGACGGTGGCCGTTGGAAGGCAGTGGAAGGGGCGCGACGGAGAAGTCCAGGATCAGACCGATTTCATCCCTGTCGTCGTTTTCGGCCCACAGGCCGAAAACTGCGAACGATATCTGAGCAAGGGACGCCCGGTGCTGGTTGAGGGGCGCATTCAGGTTCGCAGCTACGAAACAAGCCAGGGTGAAAAACGCTGGGTCACAGAAGTCGTGGCGCAGGGGGTTACGTTCCTCGGAAGCCGAAAGGACCGCGATGATTACGGAAGCGGGGGAGGCCCGGCGCAGCCGGCCGGTAACGCGGCGCCGTCACGCGGCGACGAGGGAACAGATTCCCGCGCCGGAAGCCTTCGCGATGAATGGGAAGGGGATTTCCCCATGGATATCTCCGAGGTCGGAGGAGCAAAATCCGAAGAGGAAGAAGAAGCGGACATCCCCTTCTGATACGTTTGTTCAGGCGCTGCAAGAGAGGAGGATCGATATGGCTTACCCCCGTGGTAAAAGAAGGAGAAGGAGACCCAAGGTCTGTTTCTTTTGTGTGGACAAGATAGATTCGGTCGACTACAAGGATGTAGACAAGCTCAAAAAATACATCAGTGAGCGCGGAAAGATCATCCCCAGGCGCGTTACCGGCAATTGCGCCAAGCACCAGAGACAGTTGACGGTGGCTATCAAGAGAGCCCGTCACATGGCTCTTCTGCCGTACAGCGCCGAGTAAAGGCCCTGTGGGAAACGAAATACTCAAGGGGAGAGGCTTTTAGCTTCTCCCCTTGAATGCATCAGGAGGTCTGATAATGAACAGGACCAGGGAACTTGTGGAATCTTCCCTTCTCGTCGCCATGGCGGCGGTTCTATTTCTGGCCGGCCACCTTCTTCCGGTAGTCGGCATGGCTTTCGCCCTGGTCTGCCCCGCGCCTCTGGTGGTTCTCGGTCTTCGCCACAGCTATTCGCGGGCCGTTCTGGGCGTGGCCGCCGCTTCGGTGCTTGTGTTCCTGTTTTCCGGAGTTACAGGAGCCGTTTTCTTCGCGCTGGGGTTCGGCGTTCTGGGTGTGGGGCTGGGAATACTTTCGAGGCGTTTCGACAGAGCGGTCGATATACTTCTTTACGGGGTCATTATTTCACTGGGCAGCAAGCTCCTGCTGATGGTTGTGGTGGTCAAAATAACCGGGATCAACCCTTTTTCGCTGGACCCCGAGGAGCTGACCTCCGTCATGGACAGGGTTTTCGGCCTCTACCAGGGAGTGGGAATGTCGGAATCGGCCCTTGAAACGGCGAGAGAACAGATGACCGCTGCGATGAAAATGCTCCCGCTTATTTTCCCCGCGCTTCTGACAATGGCCTCGGCCGTGGACTGTTTTCTCAGTTATGTGGTCAGCGGAGCCGTACTCAAAAGGCTAGGACGCGCAAAGCTGCCCCCGGTTCCCCCCTTCGGCCAATGGCGTTTTCCAAAAAGCCTTTTCTGGGCGCTGATTGCGTCGCTGGTGCTTCACCTGCTGGGAGGGGCCTCCTCAGGAGACTATCTCGCCAGGGCCGGCCTCAACCTCCGCCTGCTGGTTACTGCGCTCTTTTTCGTTCAGGGGCTGTCGGTGGTATGGTGTTTCATGACCAGCAAGGGGCTGGGACCTGTCCTGCGAACGGTTCTGGCCATAGTGATACTTGTCGTTACGTTTCTGGCGCAAATCGTACTGTTATTGGGTATTATTGACATGTGGTTCGATTTGCGTTCAAGGATACGAAGGAGAGATGATTCATGAAGGTGATCCTCAAGGAGGACATAAGCAAACTTGGCGGAAAGGGCGACCTGATCGAAGTCGCCGAAGGATACGGGAGGAACTTCCTTATTCCCAGAGGCAAGGCCGAGGAGGCTACCAAAGAAAAGTTGACCGAATGGAAACAGCAGCAGGAATCGAAAAAGACCAGAGACAGAAAGGCCGAAGCCAGAGCAGCCATGGACAGGGATCACCTCCAGGACAGGAGGGTGGCGCTGAAAGTCAGCGCCGGAGAGCAGGGAAAGCTTTTCGGTAGTGTGACCAGCGCCCAGATAGCCGACGCCATCAGGGACCAGCTTGAAACGGATGTCGACAAAAAGGACCTGAAGCTTGACGAGCCAATCAGGGAACTGGGTGATTTTCCCATCAGCGTAAGGTTGTATCCGGGTATCGAGGCAAGGGTAACGGTCTCCGTAGAGGCGGAAGATGGCTCCTGAGCAGTTGTTCGAAAGAGTTCCGCCCCATAACCTCGAAGCCGAGCGCGCCGTTCTTGGTGACTGCCTGCTGGACGAGGAAGCTCTGACCCTGGCGGTCGACAGCCTCCTGCCGGGTGATTTCTACGACGCGGTACACAGGAAGGCCTTCGATGTCATGAGGGATATGGCGGCCAAGGGCAAACCCGTAGACCCTCTTACTTTTCTAGAGGAACTTTCCAGACGGGAACTTGCCGAACACGTCGGCGGCCAGCCGTTCATCGCTTCCATGATCGACGCAGTCCCTACAACTGCCAACGTGGAATATCATGTGAGGATAGTACGCGACAAGGCCGTTCATAGAAGACTTATCCATGTGGGGGCCGAAATCGCCAGGCTCGGGTACGCCGAGGATCGTGAACTTGAAGAGGTTCTCGACGAGGCCGAACGGTCCGTATTCGAGGTTTCGCAGCACGGGAACACGATCCCCTACCGGAAGGTTGGGGATGTACTGGGACCCACTTTCCGCAACATCGAGGAGAGATTTCACTCGCCCGATTCGAGTGTTACCGGAGTCGCAACGGGTTTCGACGATTTCGAAAGACTCACGGGAGGTTTCCAGCCGGGAAGCCTCAACATCATTGCAGCAAGGCCTTCAATGGGTAAGACGGCCCTGGCCCTGGACATGGCGCTTCACGCTTCTCTGGACCGCAATATCCCCGTTCTCGTCTTCAGCCTGGAAATGGGGGCGGAACAGCTTGTACAGAGGATGCTGGGCTCTCGCGCCCGAGTCAATATCCACGATCTGCGGACAGGCATGTTCCACGAAAACTCGTGGGACGACCTCGCGGCGGCCGCGGGAGATCTGACCAAAGCGGACATATTCATCGACGACAGTTCCGTCCTTTCAACTCTGGAGCTGAGAGCGCGCTGCCGACGCTTCAAGTCGCAGCATATCGGCGGAGGCATGGGGCTTGTCATTGTGGACTATCTCCAGTTGATGCACCTCCCCAAGCGCATCGACAGCAAGCAGCAGGAAGTGGCGGAAATATCACGGGCTCTGAAAGCCGTAGCCAGGGAACTGGAAGTTCCCGTCATAGCCCTTTCTCAGCTATCCAGGGCCGTAGAGCAGAGGAACGACAAGCGTCCACAGCTCTCGGACCTCAGGGACAGCGGGGCGATTGAGCAGGACGCCGATCTCGTGGTGCTTCTGTTCAGGCCCGGGTACTACGACAACTCTCCCGAGGCCGACGACGCCACCGCGGAAGTAATCGTTGCAAAACACAGAAACGGCCCTACAGGCGTGGTCAGGCTGACATTCTTCAAGGAGCACGCCAGGTTCGCCAACCAGGCCTGGTCGAACTAGAAGTATGCGGAAGAGGCCCGTTCTCCGCTGGCTCCCTATCGACGACATAGAGATACCGCAAAACGTGTTCAGGCCCGTCTGCGATCGCAGGGATCTGGACAGGCTTGCGCTCTCGATCGCAAAGGAGGGCCTTCTCCAGCCTCTTCTGGTGCAGGAACATGGAAACCGTCGTATCCTGGTGGACGGCTGCCGGCGCCTGCTGGCCGCGAAGATAGCGGGTATTACAGAGGCGCCTGTGTGGATCATAGGGACTGACACCCCGCCCGGGGCCGTCAGGCTGGCGGCCAACGCCCCCCGCCCAGCCCTATCCCCGGCCC
>CAZBLL010000053.1:0-8900 GCA_964492625.1 uncultured Synergistaceae bacterium | reverse complement strand
CTTCCGGAGGATATAGAGCCGACCTCGCTCCCCCTTGTCAAACTCGTACGCGACTGCGACAAACTGGATATTTACGACGTTGTGTGGGGACACCTTACGGCGGGGTCGATAAAGCAACTGCTTCCCGGTATTTCCACCGACAGGAAAGCGTCCCCGGCGCTTCTCGAAGAACTGGCGCGCGACGGCCGCGCCTCCTACCACAATGTAAAGACGGTTCCCGACTTTCTGCTGACGCAGATATCCTGGGTCAACAACGTGAACTACGCCCCCTCGTTCCGCCACATAGCGGAAAAGGGTCTTGTTGACCGCCTCAGGGACTACCTGCCCCGCAACGAACCCGGGGTGGAGTCTCTGGTAGAGGCAGCGGGAGAAAGGATACGGGAGGGAAGCAAATAAACCCCGATCAGGACAGCGGACAGGAGTCCGAACGCATCATCCTTACGAAAAGCTCTGCGAAACGCGGATCGAACTGGTTGCCGGCGCAAGATGTTATTTCCTCCAGGGCTTCCTCTATTGTGAGCAGGGGCCTGTAGAGGCGGCTGCCCGTCATAACCTCGAACGCATCGACCACGGCGAAAAAACGAGCCAGCCGGGGTATGGATTCTCCCGCCAGCCCCCGGGGGTATCCGCTTCCGTCGAACCGCTCGTGATGACAGAGTATTTCGTCGGCCACTTCCATGATGTCCGGAAGATTCCTCGCTATGTGATAACCCCGTTCAGGGTGTTTGCGCACCATCTCCCACTCCTGCTGGGAAAGCGGACCCTTTCTCTTGAGTATTCCCATTGGAATCGACACAAGACCTATGTCGTGAAATTCAACGACCTTCTCCAGCCGTTTCACATCGTCGGGCCTGAAATCGACGAACGAGGCAAAGGCTCCGGCCAGGCTGTGGAGGCCCTTTATGTGCTCCTTCCGCGTGGGCCAGGCGCGCATCTGTTTTTGGAGCCCGGCGAAAAGCGCCTGCTTGATCTTTTCGCCGTGCATCAATTTATCAAGATACATTTCCTCATCGGCCTTGCGCCGCACCTCGTGCAGCGTCTGGGTTATGTTTTCCTTGACGGCCGTACCAATGGCCAGGCTCAGCGGAAAGGCGAACTCGGCCGATTCCGCGCATCGGGATATTATCCGCTGGCATATGCCTGTCGCCGTGACGCCCGGGGTGCACGGCAACAGGGCTATGAACTCGTCTCCTCCCCAGCGGGCCACTATGTCGTCCCGTCTGCAGCATGAACGTATGATCTCCGCGGCCTTCTTGAGAAGCAGGTCGCCCTCGGTGTGGCCGAAAACATCGTTCACCATCTTGAGGCTGTTGACGTCCATGACGATAAGGCTGATGGGCAGGTCCCTGGAACCGTCGAGTCGGCTCATTTCCTCTTCGAGAAAGGCCTGGTTGTACAGGCCGGTAAGGCCGTCGTGGAACCCCAGAAAGCGGATATGCTCCACGGTGCGCCGACGCTCGGTAATATCCTCGACGGAAACGATCATGCGGTAGGGTCTCCCCGGTATGAACGCGGGGATAACGATCTGAAGCGACACATCTATTTTTCGCCCCTCAAGGGTGTAGTTTGCGGCTTCGGCGTAAACCGACCCGCCCCCGCCGGCCACCGCCTCCAGGACCGGAATCATGTGCCCGGGCAACTCGTCTTCCAGGAACCTGTCGATAGAACCCTTGAGGTCCGCCTCGTCTTTTGCCTCGTAAAGCCGCGTCATTGCCCTGTTTACCGAAACAATGCGTATATGGCCTATGGCTTTTCTGTAATCGTCCTCGCAGTTCTCGAAATGTTCCCGCAGGTCGGCGACGCCCGACTCGCGAAGCTCCTCGAGGAACATACGGCATTCGGAAATATCCTGTTCGCTGATGGCCACGGGCGATTCGTTGAAAAGCTGCTGGTATCGCTTTTCACTGGCTCTCAGGGCCTTGCGCACTCGGACCCTTTCGGTAATATCCTCGTACATGGCGAAAACGGCCGTTTCCTCGCCGCTGACCTTAAAGGGAAGCCCCCTTATGGCGCAGTCGATCCAGCGGCCGTCCTTGCGGCGGCGTTTTCTTTCCAGGATCACCGGCGTAACGGCAGCCTTTTCCGTAAGCTTGCGGGCGTCTTCCAGGGTGTTTCCGGGAGAAAGCAGTTCGTCCAGGTTTTTCCCGGTGCACTCATGCA
Source organism: uncultured Synergistaceae bacterium (assembly GCA_964492625.1). Taxonomy (GTDB): domain Bacteria; phylum Synergistota; class Synergistia; order Synergistales; family Thermovirgaceae; genus CAZBLL01. The sequence goes on along the minus strand of CAZBLL010000053.1, from coordinate 6,740 downwards.
CGCCGTATCCGAAGAGTTTTTCGAACGCCGCGTTGACCTTTATGATCTTGCTGTCTTGCTGAACGAGTGCTATGCCGAGAGGAGTTTTGTCGAACAGGTTCTCGAAGTAGTTCCTTTCGATCTCAAGGGCGTCCTCGGCCTTTTTGCGGTCGGAAAGATTGCGATACGTTACGCAGACTTCCCGGTTTCCGTGGGGGGTTTCGATAAGTCTGCCTATGGAGGAAACGAAAATGGGCGAGCCGTCGGCCCTTACCCTGTAGGTTTCGTCGTGTACATCCATCCCCCGCCTGATCCTGTACAGGTTTTCAAGGGTATGTTCGCGAATTGTATCTTCGGTTCCCCCTACGACTTCGTCGATCTTTTTCCCCACTACTTCGTCGGGGCCGCCGTAGCGGAACATTCTGCAGAATACGTCGTTTACCCTGTGGACGATTCCATCCTCTCCCTCAAGCAGAATAGCGTCGGGAGATTTCTGGAACAGTTCCTCGAAATAGGCCTTTTCACGGGCTACAGCCCGCTCGGCCTCCACCCTGTGGGAGATATCGCGATAGATGGCGTAGAACTCGACAGTTTTCTCGTCTATGATTATGGGTACGCCCTGCGTCCAGACGTGAAACGGCTCACCGTCTTTTCTGTACCGCACCGTCTCCCTGTTGATGGGGCGGCCCAGGTGCAGAATCTCGAAGTTGGCCCGTACCTCTTTGCCTGCATCGGGAATGGCGACTACTTCGTCAACGGGCTTTCCGAGAACCTCCTGACGCGTGTAGCCGAACATGGCCTCGAAAGCGGGGTTGACCATAAGTATCCTGTTCTGACGATCCGCCAGGAGAATGCCGTCGGGGGAAGATTCCACAATCTTTTCAAGATGGGCGCGTTCCTTTTCAAGCGCGGCTGTGGCGTCGCGGCTCTCGGTTATGTCGCGATAGATGCCGTAAAGGGCGATGATTCGGTCGTCGTCGTATACGGGGATTCCCATTACCGACACATGGAAGACGGAGCCATCTTTTTTTCGCCTGACGGATTCTGTTTCTATGGTTTCGCCTTCGGCCGCCTTCTGGGAGCAGTTCCAGGGGCTGTTGTTCCCCTCGCAGGGGGCAACCACCAGCTCGTTGAGGTTTTTGCCCATAACCTCATCGCGCTCATAGCCGAACATGCGGCAGAAAGCGTCGTTGACGCGCTGCACGCGGCCGTCCAGACCCTCTATGACCACGGCCTCGGGCGACTGTTCGAACAGGCTTTCGAAAAAGGAACGACTGAGATCAGCGTCCGGCACGGTGGTTCACCCCTTTTTCCCTCGCATGGGGAAACCGACGGTGAAGAAAAGTGAGAAGCGGTACTCCAAGCGCCCCGCAGGCGACGGCCTGCCCCAGAGCCACGTAGATAAAGGTGAGATAGAACGGCATTTCGGCGAGGAAGGACAGATAATATCCCACTACAAGGGCATTTATCAGAACAGGCGGCAGGACCGCAAGCCAGCGGTTGGGCATAAGCCGCGTCAGAAATGCGGCCGCCAGAGTAGCGAACGATCCGAAAACAACGTCGATAATGCCGAAACCACCGAAAAAGTTGGCCGCCGCGCATCCCAGGAACAGGCCCGGTATGGCCTCCGGCCACAGCCAGGGAAGCAGGGTGAGCGCTTCGGATACGCGCACCTGTATGGGGCCGTACGAAATGGGCGCAAGCATCAATGTAAGCGCTACGTAGAGCGCTCCGATCAGGGCCCCTCTCGCAAGCCTGGCGGTAGTGAACATGTTCTTCGCTGGATCCATGAACTTCACCGCTTCCGTTTCGTGTCTCGTAAATGCAAAAAACGCTGTTAACAACTATACTACAAGCCATGGAAGAATTGCTTGCACTCATGATCGGTGGAGGGCTCAGCGCGGCCTGCGGCTTCAGGGTTTTTGTCCCATTGCTGGCCATGAGCCTCGCCGCCCAGACGGGCCATATGGAACTGGCGGAGAGCTTCCAGTGGGTGGCGACTCCTCTGGCCTCCGGAGCGCTGGGCGTTGCGACGTTCCTGGAAGTCGGCGGCTACTACATCCCCTGGCTCGACAACATGCTGGACGCGGCCGCGACACCCGCCGCACTGGTGGCCGGAACATTCATAACCGCCTCGGTGATGCCCGAGATGACGCCGTTTCTTAAATGGAGCATCGCCGCCATAACGGGAGGCGGCGTCGCGGGTGTGGTGCAGGGCGTGACCGTCCTCACGCGGGCCGCGTCATCGGCTACGACCGGCGGCCTGGGCAACCCGGTGGTTTCGACGGCCGAAGCCGGAGGTTCGGTCCTGCTTTCCGTTCTTGCCGTAGTTCTCCCGCTTATAACCCTTGGGCTCGTCATCCTGCTTGTTGTGTGGGCCGGACGCAAGATATACAGGCGTTTCAAAAGAAAGAAACCGCCCACAGAACCTGCAGAGTAACACTCCTGCTTTTTCAGTCCTCTTCGCCGAATGCGTGTACGGCCTCGGCCAGCAACTGCGGAAACACCTTTGTCGAATACGGCATATGCAGCCGCTCGGTGGGCCTGTGGGGGTCTTTGCCCCTGGGACCTACGTTTATGGCGGGAATATCCAGCGCCATTATCTCCTTTAGCGCCATCCTGTATATGGTTCCCCAGCCCGGCGTGTTGGCCGCCATGCAGAAGACGTCGAAAGCGCTTCCCTGAAAGCCCATGTAGCTTAGGTCGCATATCCCCATGAAATGCTCCCTGGTTTCCAGCGTTTCACCAAAACCTTCGGAAGCCGCTTCGATGACTCTTTCGGCAACGGCCAGCGCCCTTCGTTCACCGGGGCTTTTCCGCGTATTGGTGCGGTGAGGGTAATAGGGAGGCATGAAGCCCACGATTATCATGGGACCCTGTATGCCCGACCAGTCGAGCATGGCGCTTACTACCGCAAGACATCTGTCGCGGTCGTCAAGCGATGGATCAAGATCGTCGACGAACCTCCGAACCCGTTCCTTTATGTCCCCTCCGGTTGCTTTTGCGGCAAGGGAAGCGAACTCCTCGAATGAAACGACCTCTTCTTTATTGGCTTTTTTCTGGGCCTCCGAGCCGCCTCCGCAGGTTTCACCCACCGACTTCAAGTGGGCCCTGGCGTCCGCCATGGCCTGTTCGGCCGCCTCCTTGAGGTCCTTCATCAGGTCGGCGGGCAGCCGATCGAGAGTAAGCAGGCTGAAATAGGCGGCGGCCCTGTCCGGAACCGTAACCGAATAACCTTTTCTAAGGTCTCTCTGGAACAGACAGGCGGGAGGCGGAACGGTTTCGCCCTTAACCTCGTCGGCGAAATCCGGGTTGGCCTCCATTTTCATGGTACAGCAGGATGACATGAGAGCGGCGCTGAAACCGTCGAAATACTGGCCTACGTGAGCGCCTTTGCCCACGCAGAAAAAGAACGGCATCACCTTTCCTACGGTCCCCAGCGATATGACTTCGGTTTCGGCGTCGGGAGCTCCGGCGTTGGGCGGCTCGGTCAGCACAGCGCCCCGGTAATCCAGGCTGCGTTCCTCTCGCAGCCGGATCAGAAACGGGACCGCCGCGCGCATGCCTGCGGAGTTTACTTCCTCATCGGGCACCGCCATGAACAGCATGTTGGCGTTCAGGGCCTCCGGTTTGGCCGAAGCCTCGACAAGGAGCGTCATTTCGGCCGCCAGGCCGCATTTCATGTCCATTATTCCGCGTCCGAAAAGATAATCACCCCCGGCCAGGTCCTCCGCGGCTTCGCTTTCCAGTTCCTTTTCGGTAAGGCGCCTGGTGTATTCCAGCGGGGAAAAGGCCAGTTCCCTTTCGGGGCCAAAATCATCAACCGGAACTACATCGTAATGCCCCGTCATTATCACGGTCTTAGCCGTTGGTTCGGCCGCCTCCACAAGAGCGGCCACGACGCCGCGTCCCCAGGGATCTTCGGGAACGGGTTCGAAAAAGAGGTTTTCCGGCTTCTGTTCAAAATATTTTTCTCCGGCCAGAGTGGAATGTATGAAGCGGGCCGTTTCCGCCTCATCGGGCGTTTCGGAAACGCCCGGTATCCGCACCAGTTGCAAAAGCAGGTCCAGTATTCCTTCGGGAGTGTTTTTCAGCACACATATCACCTCTATGTAAAGGTTCTCTTTAAATGACGCTATCCGATATGATAACAGCTCGCCCGGCCCGGGCAGTGTTACAATGTATGGATTCGTTCACAAAAGGAGTCGGTCCAATGCGTTTTCCGCGAATCACGGCGGCGTTCAACCCAAAGCTGGCGGTGCTGTCGCTTTCACATTTCGTAAACGACATACACGGAGTGTTTCTCCCCACGTTTCTGCCGATAATAGTAGAGAACCTGGGGATCAGTTACGCCCAGGCGGGGCTGCTGAAATCACTGTCGGGGTTCATACACATGATAGTACAGCCCATGTCGGGTTATCTTTCGGACCTTTTCCGCAGACCCTGGGCGCTCATCATAGGACCGCTGTTCACATCGCTGGGTGCGACGATGCTTCCGGCGGCCCCCACCTACGCCGTCAGTTTCCTGCTGGTAGGCCTGCACAGCATCGGCAGCGCTGTCTATCACCCGCTTGGTCACGGCGGAGTCGGTTACGTGGTTCCATCGTCCAAACTGGCTTTTTCGCTCTCCATCTTCGCCGTTGGAGGAATACTGGGAGGCACGATGAGCCCACTATACGCGATATTCCTCTACAGGACATTCGGACCAGTCCTGCTGCCCGTGGTGGCTCTGATTCCGGTGATAGGCGCGGGATACCTTGTCTACAGGTTCATCCCCCTGCTCAAGGAAGGCCGGGAACACTCGGACATATCCACGGCCAATTTCATGAAGACCCTGTGGGTGACCTACAGGCAGATTTTGCCCGTATGGTCTGTGGCCGTCTGCCGTGACACGTCGGTGCAGGGGATAAAGTTCTTTCTGCCGTTGCTGATTGCATCAAGAGGGGGCAACCTGATCAACATAGGAACGATACTCTTCATCATAAGCATCGCCGGAGCGGTTACGCCTATGATGGGAGGTAAACTTGCCGATTCAATAGGGCGCAGAAAGGTGATAGCCTTCGCCATGATAGGCGGGCCCTGTTTCATGATACCGGCCGCGGTTACCAGCGGTGTAATCTCCATAGCGCTCTTTACCGCCGGCAACGCTCTGCTGCAGGCCATACTGCCGGTTACGGGAGCCGCTGCGCAGGAAATGGCGCCCCGACACCGCAGTGTCGTGGCGGCGCTGGTTACGGGGCTTTCGTTCGGCCTTGGAGGACTGCTGCTGGCACCCATAGGCGCCATGGCCGACAGCATGGGCCTTATCGCCGCTCTGGTGTTCCTGGGGGTCCTTCCCCTTCTGCCCATGCCGATGTTTTTCGTGCAGTGGCGCAGGATAGGCGTCCCCGCCGGGAAAGAATGACGACGTGGAAAAACCGGAGCGTTTTTTCAAGCCCAAACTCGCCACACTGGCTTTTACCCATTTCACCAACGATCTTTACGGGGCCTTCCTGGCGACATTCACCCCGATGCTGGTTCAGCGGCTGGGCATTTCGCTTGCGCAGGCCGGGCTGCTGAAATCTCTGGCGGGCGTTATTCATATGTGCGTACAGCCCATGTCGGGATATTTTTCCGACCAGTTCTCCCGCCCCTACGCCCTGGTGCTGGGGCCGTTTTTTACGGCTCTGGGCGCGTCTCTGCTGCCTGCGGCGCCGTCGTACGGCGCGGCTTTTCTGTTTACCGGCCTGTGGGGGCTTGGAAGCGCCATCTACCATCCACTTGGTCATGGAGGCGTGGGGCACGTGGCCGCGCCCGGCAAACTGGCCTTTTCCATCTCGATCTTTTCGGCTGGAGGGATACTGGGCGCCACCCTCAGCCCGCTATACGCCGTATCGCTTGTAAAACTTCTGGGCGACAGCTATCTGACGTCGCTGGCGGCCCTTGTTCCCGTAACCATTGCGGGTTTTTTGGTGTTCAGGGTTCTCCCCCGGCTGGGGGAAACCGTTTTGGGAGAAAAACTGTCCCTCGGAGGGTTTTCCAGATCCCTTCTTGGCACGGGGCGGATAATCTACCCTCTGTTCGCCGTATCCTTTTTCAGGGAAACAACTTTCGAGGGACTGAGGTTCCTGCTTCCGCTGCTGGTAGCCTCAAGAGGAGGAGACCTGGTCCATATAGGCGGCGTTCTTTTCTTCCTGGGCCTTTCCGGCGTACTGTCGCCCATGCTCGGCGGCAAACTTGCGGATATCACCAGCCACCGGATGGTCATTACCGTGTCCATGCTGTCGTCGCCGCTGTTTCTGGTCGTCGCGGCTATGTCCGACGGAATGACCAGCATACTGCTGTTCATGGCGGGCAACGCCATGCTGGACGCGAGCTTTCCCGTTTCAAGCGCGGCGGCCCAGCAAATGGCTCCCGGTTCCCGCAGCACCGCCGCCTCCCTGGTCACCGGGTTCCCGTTCGGCCTCGCCGGCCTGATGCTGGCGCCGCTGGGAGCGTTCGCCGACACGTTCGGCCTTATCCCGGCCCTTGTGCTGCTGGGGTTCCTGCCGCTTGTTCCCATGCCGCTGTTCTTCCGCTGCTGGAGATCTATAGGCGTTCCTCAGGAACGCTGCTGACGTCGCTCCTGAAGCTTGCCGTTCTTGATCTTGCGATCCATGGTCATGCGGACCATGACCTCGTCGTCGGTGAGCCAGAAATATTCCGGCGGAAGGTATAGAATATCCTCAAGGTCTCCCTCGGTGAACATGATGCGGAAGCGACCGCTTCGGCCAACTTCGATA
>CAZBLL010000052.1:0-8962 GCA_964492625.1 uncultured Synergistaceae bacterium | reverse complement strand
GTTTTTCCATAAAGGCGTTGACGTTTCTAAAGGTACCCTGTATCTCTTCCAGACCGGTGCGTATGTCTCCAAGAATATCGTCAAAAGATGGAGGGATTGCGCCGTATATCTGGCTGCCGGATATCAGACATTCGGGGTCGGAACCCCTTGTTATCTTGACCCTCGGCTCCCCTAGCAACCCGCCGGTATCGATAGTTAAAAGGCTGTCGCAGGGGATCTTTACGTCCTTGCGCATCTTCACGGTGACCATAACACCGTCATCCAGCAACTCAAGGTGGTGGACCCTGCCCGACTCGATTCCCGAAACAAAAACCGGCGCACCTATGTCCAGACCCATGGCGTCGGAGAAAACGACGCCGATATCGTATCCCTTCTGGCTGAACCGCGCGCCGCCGCTGAGAAAGACGAGCGTCCCGAGCAGAAGCAGGCCCGCGAAAACCACTATCCCGACCTTCATTTCCCGGTTCATGGAGATACCCCCTCTCCAGCACCTACGGATACCATACCCTCGGCAAAGTTCCTGACCGCCGGGCTGGAGGATTCACTCCACTCATTCTTTGCTCCCCTCCAGGCTATGCGGCCCTTTTCCATCAAAAGAAGCCTGTCCGCTATTCCCAGAGCGGACACAAGATCATGGGTCACTACAAGCACGGCGACATTGAATTTCCTGCACAGGTCCAGCACCAGCTGGTCCATATGTCTCGCCGTTATGGGATCCAGGCCGGTAGTTGGTTCATCAAAAAGCAGAAGCGACGGCTTATGTACAAGCGCTCTTGCTATGGCGACTCGTTTTCTCATTCCTCCCGAAAGTTCCGCGGGGTACATGTTCCGTATATCGCCCAGTTCCACGTGTTGCAGCATATCTACCACGGCTTTGTCTATTTTCTTAGTATCTCTGACATCCCTGCAATACAGCATCGGAAACGCCACATTCTGACCCACTGTCATGGAATCGAAAAGCGCGCCGCCCTGAAAAACAACTCCCATTTCCTTCCTGATGCCCACCAGTTCCTGCTCAGACGTGGCGGCGGTCACCGACCTGTTAAAGAGCCTCACGAACCCGTCTTCGGGGCGAAGAAGGCCCGCAACCACCTTTAGTGTAGTGGTCTTTCCGCAACCGGAGGGTCCCAGAAGACATGATATCTCTCCGGCCCGCAGGTCAAAGGACACTTTATCAAGCACTCTGTGGCTGGCGAAGGATACACAGACATCCTCCATTGTCAGAATCGGGTTCATCCCTTGATGCCTCCGAACAGAAGCGTCGAAAGGATGTAGTTAAAAACAAGAATCAGCATATTGCCCCAGACCACGGCCCTGGTCGTAGCGGACCCAACGCCTCTTGCCCCTTTTTCGGCCGCAAAACCCTGTGAACAGGCAGAAACCGTTATCAGAAGGCCAAAGACCAGCGCCTTCAGCAGCCCGCCCATCAAATCGTAGGGTTCCATCAATGCTTCCATCGACTGCTTGAAAAGAAACGGGTTCACCCCGTGCGCCGCGACATACAGGAAACCTCCACCTATACCTACGATAAATGAAAAAATCGTAAGAACAGGAAGCATCACTATCCCGGCCATTATCCGTGGACAGCTTACGAAAACAACTTCGTCCAGCCCAAAGGTCCTAAGCGCGTCGAGCTGTTCGCTGACTTTCATCGAGCCGATTTCAGCGGCCATGGCCGCTCCCACGCGACCACTGACCACCAGCCCGGTCAGAACCGGCGACATCTCCCTCACCATACTCAGGGCGATGACGCCTCCGATATATCCGGTTGCGCCGAAGCGTACGAACTGGTCCAGAGTCTGAACGGCCATGACCATACCCATGAAGCCGCTGGTTATGGAGACCATGAGGACCGAACTCACGCCAATCCTTTCAAGCTGCTCGCTGAAATCAGTCCTGCTCCAAACCCCCGTAAAAAGGCCCGCAAACGAGCGGCCAAGAACCAGGGTAAACTGGCCCAGGGTTTCCACGATAGATATCGACTGCTCGCCAATCCACGAAACAGGGTTCATACGAAGCCTCCCGGCGATGCACGCTTGATAGCCTCTATTGTCCCTCTACACTGAGCATTCTCCTCAGGAGCCCGTCTACGTAATAGTTCGACCGGAAGCTTCTGAGTTGGCCCTTTTCCATTTTATCCTTTCGTATTTCGCTCTGCAGTTTCTGCTCGTTTTCGTCGCCCGGCATTGGAGGCATATCCTGTTCGAGAAAAGCGTCCGACCTTATTTCAACGATCACCTCGTCGTTGGTCTCCATCGCCGAAATTTCCGTAAGTAGTTCATCCAGGCTCTGTATCGTTCTCCATCCCTGAGCCAGAGTCTCCTGTCCCGGTTCCTCTATGCCTCCTCCGCGCACTACTACCTCGCACATTCCGGAGGCTCCTTCGGGTACGGTAAGTTCAAATGTTTTCTGCTGGGTTTTCTCTCTGTACGGATGCAGAGTAACCGTTACATCGAAACTCTCGCCTACCGCCAGATCCTCCTCCGGAACCTTGATATCTTCTATCAGCAGAACTCTGGGTTCCGATGTCACTTCCAGTTCCACATGTATCCCCAGCGGGTTTATCTCCTTAAACGGATTAAGCGAAATCGCCCGAACAAGGTCCGTGCAGTCGGAGACTATCGTTTTGGCTATGTCTTCATCGGAAAAGAACATGTTTGTCCTCTGCCAACCCTCTACAAAGGAACCGCCCTCCACGAAAAGCGAGACCCTGGCGGTGCCCTGGCCCTTCCTGGCCCAGGTCGTGTCCACCAGGCCGATCAAAAGTTCCGGCAATATCTCCGTAAGAAGAAACGGGTCATAGGTAACGTGAAATTTTCTGTGCTCCTCCCTGCCCGAGTCCACGTCCTTTAAACCGAGGGAAAGATCTACTACAGGCGCAAACGTTCCGGTTCTGCCGCCTATGGCCTGCGGCCGGTCCTGAGTCACTATGCCTACCATGGAGACAGGCGTACCCAGTTTAAACGGCGATCTCATGCTTGGCACTACATCGTGAACCCACGACCTGGCCAGCGGGTATGCAACCGCACCCCTGTCGATGAAGGGATGTGCGAAAGCCAGAAAACGCCCGTCCTCGCCCGTAGCGGTCAGCGTGCCGGTCGCCGCCAGAGAAACATCACCCCACGCCAGTAAAACGCTCACGGCCTCACCCGGTTTAAGAACGGCGTCGTACTCTACGGGCAACTCCCCGCCCGACACGTTTCCCGGGAGGCTCATGACCTCCCTGCCCATCGTATTCCCTATGCTTTCAGCGGCTCGTTCGCTGCACCCCGATATCACCAGGGGCGCGGCCATTTCGGCGGAGTCGGCGACCCCCGTAACATCCCGCGAGTCCAGAGGCTCCAGGTTCATGGGCTCCCTGGGCAAAGCGGGCAGGCGGTCCGGCCAATCCAGGGCCAGCGCCATCTCCTCGATGGGTGTCACAAGGCCCAGATCATGTTCGCTGAAATTCCAGCCATAACCTATGGCGCCTACGAGTTTTCCACTTATGTACACCGGGCTTCCGCTCATTCCTGCGGCGATTCCGCCGGTCTTTTCGATCAGAGGGCCCGAAACTTTTATCAGTATAAGGTTCCTGGGCGACTCATTCGTAGGCATAACGCTTACAACAGTTACCGGGAAAGAGACAATATCCCTTCCCTTGACAACTGTGAGGGCCCGGCCCTTCATCCCCGGCCTTATGTCTTCTATCCGCATCACCGGGGTCAGAGGTTTGAAGGCCTCTATATTATTATCACCCGCCGGAGCGGCATATGAGCCTGAGCAGACCGTCAGCGCAAGCAGACAAGCCGCAACAAAACATGCCCTGGGCAAACTCACTTTCGGGCCTCCCCGTTTTTCGCGGACCTGCCGGTAACCTTGCGGCTTCTCAGAAAAGCCTGGATAAAATTATCGATGTCGCCGTCCAGAACCGCCTGTACGTTTCCGGTCTCCATGTTCGTCCGGTGGTCTTTTACCATAGTGTAGGGATGTAGAACATAGGATCTGATCTGGCTACCCCATCCTATCTCCTTTTTCTCTCCCTGTATGGAGTCGAGCTCCTCCTGCCGTTCCTGAAGCATTTTCTCGTACAGTCTGCCCCTCAGTATCTTCATCGCAACATGCCTGTTCATATGTTGCGAACGCTCATCCTGGCAGCTCACCACTATTCCGGAGGGAATATGGGTTATGCGAACCGCGGAATCAGTCATGTTGACATGCTGCCCACCTGCCCCGCCCGACCGGAAAGTATCCACTCTCAGGTCTTCAGGGCCGATATCCAGCTCCACGTCCTCGGGCAATTCCGGAGACACGTTCACCGACGCAAAACTGGTATGACGCCGTTTCGCAGTGTCAAACGGTGAAATACGAACAAGCCTGTGTACTCCGCGCTCACACTGGAGATACCCGTAGGCGTTCTCCCCGGAAACAAGCACCGTAGCAGTCTTTATCCCGGCTTCCTCGTCCTCGATAAGATCCAGCACCCTGGCTGAAAACCCGGCCTGCTCCGCCCAGCGTAGATACATCCGGAACAGCATCTCCGCCCAATCCTGCGAATCATGGCCGCCCGCCCCGGGGTGTATCCCCAGTATGGCGTTCGACTGGTCGTATTCGCCGTCCAGAAGCGCAAGGGTCTGCTGGCTGTCGATATTCTTTTCCAGCAAATCAGCACGTTGATGAAATTCCTTTTCCAGCTCTTCGTCGGCCGTTTCCGACAGCATTTCCCCCAGCAGGTCCAGCTCTTCCATCTCCCGTTCGACCTCTGTCCAGGTATCGCGTTTCTGCTGAATCACGGAAAGCCTTTTTGCCAGGTCCTGCGCGTCGTCCCTGTTCCAGAACTCCGGATCCAGGGTCTGTTCGGTCAGTTTTTTTATCTCTCCATCCAGGTAAGTCGGGTCAAAGACTTTCCCGCAGCTCGCCGGACAGCGAGTGGAGTCCCTCCAATACAGTAGTGACAGGCAGTAGCGCCATGACAATCCCTCCATCGTTGCATTTTGTACAAAACAGCAAAACACCCTTTTTGTATCGTTCGGCGCACTGTTCTGTTTGGAATTTTCATTATATCATCATGTCTGGTCCATCAAAGGCAGGTATCGGCATATGATTCGTTCGAACGGAACAAAACGGGTTGTGCTACAAGAACTGATGCTGGCAGAAGGCTATCCGGCGGCGGGAGAACTGATCGGTGAAAAGAGCGGGGTTTCACGGCAGTCAGTATGGAAAGCAGTTGAGGGCCTCAGGGACGACGGCTACGGTATAAGGTCTATCCCGCACAAAGGCTACCTGCTGGAAGAATTGTCGCCAAACGACCTCGACCCCACGATGCTGGAGAACATACTTTACGACTGCCCCTGGGGGCATCCCGTATTGTATTGGCCTTCGCTGGCCTCGACACAGGAACCTCTCAAGGAAATGGCCCGGCAGAACGCTCCGGAAGGCGCCGTAATAACGGCGGACGAACAAACCAGGGGCAGAGGGCGCCTGGGGCGAAACTGGGAATCGCCGCCGGGGGGCGGTCTTTACTTTTCGCTGCTCATGCGTCCCCGGATATCGCCCGGCAACATACAGCTTGTCAGTCTGGCCGCCGCCATGGCCGTATGGGAAAGCATACTTGAACTGTTCAACATCTCCTGCGACCTCAAATGGCCCAACGATATACTCTTCGGGGAAGCAAAGCTCTGCGGAATCCTTACCGAAACAGCAAGTGAGCCGGGCAAGGTTCATTACGCCGTCACGGGCATAGGCCTGAACGCCAATGTAGACCTCCGTCTCACGGGCTCAAGCGCTCGTACGGCCTCACTGATCGCTATTACAGGCAAGCCGGTGCATCGGGGCAGAATCCTTTCAGCGATTGTCAAAAAGCTTCATCACTTCGTCTCAGCGCTCGAAAATCCGGAAGGAGGGCGAAAACTTATCGAAGACTACACAAAAAGATGCACTACCCTGGGGCGGAAGGTCCGGGTAGTCCAGGAAACAGAAGACATCTTCGGAAAGGCCGTCTCACTCGACGAAAGAGGCGCTCTGGTAGTGGAATCAGGCGAGGGAAGGCGGGTTTTCGCCGCAGCCGATATCGTTCATTTGCGTCAGAACCAGTGAAATCATGAACCGGCGCCCGAAACGCGTGCGGTCTCCCATATCGTCAGGTAAAGATCATACAGGTACAAAAAAAAGTCCTCGTCGGGCATGATAACAGGCAAAGTAACCACCGTGGCATGCCGGGGTATCCGGGACCTCACAGCTTCCGGGGTCCAGGCGTCAACTACAACCAGCCAGTCCCTTGTCACGCCCTCGGCCAGGGCTGTATCCAGGGATTCCATATCTCTCCCCTGCAGCCACGCCAACCTCGTTTCCGGCGGAGGCTGGACCACGTAACCGCTGGCGGCCTGTATCCACTCTCCCGAAACCCAGGAAAGATCCAGTATTTCTATAGCGCCAATCATCTGGCGGCCTACCATTACGGTGCTGTCCAGCCTTCCCTGAAATTCAGCCAGTCTTCTCTGGTAATAATCATAATGAGAGGGATCGCACGAGGATATCTCGGTCATTACCCGTATTGCCAGGAATGGCAGGGCGGCCGGATCAAGAAACATTGCATCGCTTCCGCGGGCCGTTTCGGGAGTTTTTCTGAAAAGGAGCCTGAGCCTCGAACTGTCCACCTGTCCGCGTAAATACCGCCGGGCCGATTGTTCGTCTATCGCCAGGACGCAAACCTCTGCGGGAATCTTTCCAGTCGGCTTCTCCTGGCCCGCATCGTTCCACCACGTAAGAGGCAGGGTTTTCAAATGGATGCCTCCGATAAAGGAAACCATCTTCGAAAGCCATGGGTTGACCACACCCATTTCCAGCGCGCCGGACGCCTGAACCGGGCCACAGATAAAAAAGCAGATTACAAGAACGGAGCAAACAGCCTGCAACAAGGTTTTCCTCACCGGAACATCCTTTCCTATGAAACTGTTCGGCGACTCCCTGGTTTCACAAGCGGGATATCCGTGCGGCACAGGGGGCACTCATCGGGCGCGTACACCGGAAAATCCACCTTGACCAGGCTGCGGAAGAATTCCGGCAACCCGTGTCCGCCAGCGCTTCTGTCGACGATACAGCCAACGCCCACCCATTCAACTCCAGGAATATCCGAAACAGCGTCGGCCGCCTCCCTGGTTGATCGACCCGTCGTAACAACATCCTCTACGATCACGACTCTGGCGGGGCCCTCCAGCGAGAACCTGCGCAGGGAAACCCGCCCGGATTCCCTTTCCGTAAAAAGGAACGGGACCCCCAGAAACCGCGCTGTCTCGTGACCTATGATAACGCCTCCCAGAGCAGGGGAAACAACACAGTCGGGCTCAAGCGGCTTCAGTGCTTCTGCTATCTGTTTCCCCGCTTCCTGGGCGTTCCATGGATACTGAAGAAAACGGGCGCACTGAAGATAGTATCCGCTGTGATTCCCGGAACTGAGCAGGAAATGCCCTTCGAGAAGCGCTCCCGTTTCCCTTAGTTCAAGCAGAATATCTTCGGCGTTTCGTGAGTTCACTTTCTACCACGCTCCATTTCCCCGATAATCTCCCTGATGGCGGCGGCCGGGTCGGGAGCGTTCAATATCGGTCTTCCCACCACAATATGCGTAGCGCCCAGCGCGGCGGCGGCGGCCGGGGTAGCCGTTCTCCGCTGATCGTCGTCGCATTTGAGCAGGCGTATACCGGGTGTCACCCTCAGCATGCCTTCCGTCGATCGGGCCAACGCCTTCCATTCCAGGTCGGCAGGCGAACACACTACGCCGTCGAGCCCCGACGCCCTGCAAAGTTCAGATCTCCGCAGCACGGCTTCCTCCAGGTCGCACCCCGGATGACATTCACTCCACTCGTTTCCGGAAAGACTTGTAAGAACGGATACTCCCAGAAGAACTGTTCCAGCGCCTGTTTCATTTCGCGCACTTACGGCTTCCTCCAGCATACGCCGGCCTCCGGACGAGTGCAGCGTCAACGCCCAGATACCGCATTCAGTCAGAACCCGCACGGCGGAAGCCACTGTATTGGGAATATCGTGAAGCTTGAGGTCGAGAAAAACCCGGTAATCCCTGTCCATCAATTCTTTAAGAAAAACCATTCCCCCGCTGGCGTAAAGGGCGGGGCCTATCTTGATATATTCCAGGTCCGACCCGCATTTCGAAAGAAACCGCTCCGCCCGGATGGGCGAATCCACGTCAAGAGCAAGAATCAGTCTGGTCATTCCGGTATCTTCAGCATTCATTATCGTTTCCTCCCGATAATCGGGCCGCCCCGCAAAGTTCCGCCAGGGAAGAAAACCCGTTTTCATCAAGATAGGTCTCTATTCCCTGATGGACATCACGCGCACAATTCGCCGACACCATCTGTCCCGAACCAATTTCAACGGCCCGTGCGCCAGCCATTATCATCGCCAGAGCATGTTCTTGCCTGGTGATACCTCCGCATCCTATAACGGGTATCGAAACCCTCGCGGCGACATCCCACACAAGTCTCAGGGCCAGGGGAAATACGGCAGGCCCGGAAAGCCCGGCGAAAACCCTGTTGAAAACTGGTTTCCGCACGTTCACGTCAATGGCGGTTCCAAGCCACGTGTTGGCGACCACCAGGGCGTCGGCCCCTGATTCTTCAACCGCAACCGCGACGCTCCCTATATCCGGCGCCTGGGGAGATAGTTTTACCCATAACGGGCCATTCCACATAGCCCGGGCCTTTTTGACCGCCTCGGATGCGGCCAGAGGATCCTTGCCCCACTCCATGCCGCCAGAACGCACGTTGGGGCACGAGACGTTCAATTCTACCGCCGAAATACATCCCGGCGTCTCGGAAACGACGTCAAGTATGCGACCGAGTTCGCCGCAATCACCAAAAGCGACATTGAGGATAACCGGCGCTCCGGTTCGCTCGATCAATGGAAGAAAATCATCTAGAAAAGACCGTATTCCCGGGTTTTCAAGCCCAATACTATTGAGCACGCCGCA
>CAZBLL010000051.1:0-9020 GCA_964492625.1 uncultured Synergistaceae bacterium | reverse complement strand
TCAATCAGATAGGAACGCCGCTTGATGCTCCATACACCAGATTTGACAATAGCTCCTTATCCGCACCCCGCTGCCGCTCAGCACAAGACCCTCCAGCTCCCCAATTACCGGCGTATCGGCTCCGGCCGCCATAACGGCGTGCAGCCCCCCGAGAGAAAAACCCCACAGCCACAACGGGCCGCCTTTTTCGTGGTTTGAAACCAGTTCAAGCCCCGACAGTACGTCGCTGTGGTCCATGGCGAAGGTCTTGCCTTCGAACGCGGCCCGGGCCCAGGCTTCCCTGTCGTCGCCAAAAGCCTCACGGTCTCTCCGCGAACGGCTCGTTTCTATTATGGCGGCTTTCGCCCCCGCGCCCACTATCATGCGAGTCAGGTCGCCGTATTTGTTGTCGGGGTCGGGCGAGGCGCATCCGTGAACGCCGTGAAGCAGGACCACAAGTGGTTCTACGTCACGACCCCCTGGTCTTTCAACAAACGAAACGGGGACTGTTTCGTCCCCGTAAAAAACTCTGGCGGCAAATGTTGTAACAACCGGTTCCGGTAGCCCGGTCATCACTTTTTTCCCAGAGACATCAGTTTTTCTATCTCGCGCAGCACGGGCTGTATCCTGCTGTCGCGGGCCGTTTTGTCCAGCGCCGTGCGCGCCGAAATCGCCGCGCCCCAGTAGGAGCTGTTGGCCTCTTCGTCGACATCGACAACGGCGCCCTCAAGGCTGATGCCCGCGAACAGCCCTTTAGTCATTGTGTAACTGTAGATAGAGGCCCCAAGCTTGTAGTCAGTGCCGGCTTCGGCGTGTCTGCCCACCGGCCCCGCCGCTACGGAAAGGTCGCCGCTCAGTTTGACGTTGTTGCCCATAAAGCCCTGCATTCCGCGGTCGTTGGTTATGACCAGAACCAGCGCTATAGACTGGACCCCTATCTGCAGACCCCAGGAAGCGCCCGTAATATTGACGAAATTGGGTCCGTACCAGGCGTTTGTGTCGGGGTTTCGTCTAAGGATGAATCCTTCTCCGTACTGTCCACCTATTACCAGCCCCGCCTTGATGACCGATGGAAAGATCGCCACGCCCTTTGCTTTCGAAAGGAGCTTGCCCATGGTCGCCACATCTTCCTGGCCCTCCATGTCCCTGAGCACCTCTACCGCGCCGTTGATGCGTTCGTTGGGCGTCTTGGCCTGTGCGCGATCACCCGAAAATGCGGCTAAAAACGCAAACAGTGCGCAAACGGCAAAAACCTTAACCGTTGTCTTCATCCCGGTCACCCCTTTATAATGATCAAATACGGCGCATCAAAACGCTGCCCCGCATGTTTAGTGTATCATGAGAGAAGCACATTCAAGAGAACGGAAGGGGGGCCTCCTCAATGTCTGAAATCTGCAACTGGATGGAAATGCAGGGCATGAAAGGTATCTGCAGGGATATCCTTGAACATCTCACACATCCAATTATGGCTGGGCGCATAACACCCGAAGGCCTGGTGGTGGAAGCCGGCAACGATTTTCTGAGAGAGTATCTCAAAGACAATCTTGAAGCGCTGCCGCAAAGGGTGGAAACGCTTTTTGCTTCAGAAGGCGACCCCTTCGACATGACGCCTCTGGAAGATGCGGCTCGTCAGGAAGGGTGGACCCGAACCCGCTGGTCCCTTCTTCCTGGCGAAAAGGAACTGAATCTGTTCTGTTACGGCGACGGAAAAGAATTTTTCCTGGCCTTTTTCGACGACCGCACCTCGGAGATGGCCTACGAAAAAATACGCATTCTCAAGGACAGATTCCTGTTCCTGATGAACCTCTACGATGTCCGCGAAATGATTCCACAGATGATGACAGAACTCATAGAGCGCCTGGGGGTCGACTGGGCGGGGATATTCCTCTGGGACGCGCGGAGGGAACAGTGGATCCTTACGGGAGAAGAAGCCAGCCCGTCCGAATACCATCAGGATCCGTCCCGTAACGCCGTGAGTCTGGCCAGGACGTTTTCACAGCACGGGGTAGAGGGCCAGGGACCCGCGGGCCACCTTTTCGCGGGTCTCAACGTTGAGGAAGGCGGAATGTGGTGCGTTCCGTGGATATCGGACGAAGACGCCTGGTCGCCCTTGCTTGAGCAGGCCGGTTTCAAATCGCTGTTCGCGGGCACTATCATTACGGGTTCAAACCCCGCAGTGCTTCTGTGTCTTGCCCGAAAAACAGGCTGCTTCGCCCGCGTCAACCGCGAAGCCCTGGAAACCGTCTGGCCGGTATTCCGGTCACTGGCCGAACGGAACCGGGCCGTTTCGGGCATTTCCAGGCTCTACAACCGCGATCCCGTAACGGGTCTTTACGCCGCCGGAATGATGAAGCGCGTAACCAGGCTGGAAATGAGCAGGTCCGCCCGTTATGGATACCCCCTTGCGGCCATTGCCTTCAGGGTCGTCAACATGGAGGCTCTGAAAAAGGCAGGCGGGATCGAAACGGTTGATGAAGTGCTTCAGATATTGTCCCGGCAGGTGATGAAGCATATCAGAACCGTCGACATAGCCGGGCGCCTTGGGGAAGATACGGTCCTGCTTCTTTTGCCGCATACGCCCGCCGATGGAGCTGAAACCGTGGCCGGCCGCATGAGAATGCATCTGCAGGGTGTTTCTCCCATACCCTTGCATCCAATGGAAATAGAGGTTTCAAGCGATATTGTCCGGGAGGATAGCATAGGCCCCGATGAACTGCTGGCGCAGTTCGGCATGACCTGGGTCGACCAGGAGGAAGAAAACCGGTCCTACGGGCTGGTCTGATCCTCAGGCCAGCCGTTTTACCCTCTGTAGAGCCGTATCCAGTTCAGCGGGCGCCGGAACGCGCAGCCTTACCGCCATGTCGTCAAGATTAAGGTAGCCTGTTCCGGATTCGCTGCCTATCCCAGCAGAAGCCAGCGCCTCGTAGAGATTTCCCTTTCTGAGCCTTGCCAGGAATATAGGCGTCGCCGGGTCCGTTTCCGCTATTTCCAGACCGTTTATCTTTTTAAGGGTATCCATCATCGCCTGTTTGGCTCCGGCGACGTAGGACCTTGTGGCTTCCAGAAACTCGTTGTCCGAAAGAGCAGCCACTGCGGCTTCTATAGCTGCGGTGCTTACGGCGAACGGAGGCTGAAGCCTGCCGAATATCTCAAGCAGCTCCCTGTCGCGTATCACTCCGTAGCCCGCACGCAGCCCCGCCAGTCCCCAGGCTTTTGAAAAGGATCTTGTCACTATGCAGTTGGGGCTATCCAGGAACACTGCCGATTCCTCAACCGGTAGATAGTCGCCGTAGGCTTCGTCCACGATAACCCAGCAGCCGCGATCCATGCACGCCCCGGCCAGTCGCCGCAGGTCTTCCAGGGGAAGTACCTGACCCGTGGGGTTGTGGGGTCTGTCGACATACAGAACATGGGGCCTGTGCCTGGCCGCTCTTTCCCAAACGTCCAGTCCCGCCTCGTAGCGTGGGGGGTGAAGGAGCACCGGCTGGTAACGTACGCTGCTCAGCATGGCCTGCAGGGGAGTATCGGTGAACTGGGGCGAGACCCCCGAAAGCATGGAACCCGGCGGAAGAAGCAGCCTTATCAGCATGACGATAACATCTATGGAGCCGTGCCCCAGAACGATATTCGACTCCGAGACACCCGGCGCATTGAGGTAGCCGACAATTGCTTTCTGAAGCGTCGCCGAAAGAGGGGGAGGATAACTGCATAGGTCCCACGAAGAAGCACCTGACAGTTTCTCCCTGGCTACAGGCGACATGCCCATGGGGTTTGTGCCCAGCCCACAGTTGATCATGTCCCTTTCGGTGTCCCGGTGCAGATGGCTTTCGTCCCTTTGTGCGTAGCTTTCGTGAGCAACTTCAAGAATGTGCCTCGGCAGTCTACCGCGCCACATAACGCATCCCTCCACAGGTCCCGGGCAAGGGTTCGCCCGCAACAGGTATGGTATAATATCAGCAAAACAGGATAAAGCAATAGGCCCTGCGGTGTGCGTGAACATTATGAAGCGCCTTGAGCCAACACTCGACTCCGGGAGACATAACTCCCCGCCGGCGGCGGAGACATTTCGGTGTCACCCAAGCAAAGGTGGGGGCCGTTTCCACTTTTCAGGATCGGGTCAAGGCCTTCGTGTCACGGCACTCGCGGGGATACGTTGCAAGGGACGGGGTGCGGGGGCTTTATGTCCCCGGGCCCCGTTCTTTGTTTCCACGACTGGTTTTCCGAGGAGGAAAGTTCATGGCTCACATAGAAGCTCCTTTCTGGAACCCCGCCTGCATGAACGGCTATATTCTCGACTGGGACGGCGTTCTCGCCGACACGTCGCTCGACTTTGGACCCATTCGGAAACGTTATTTCAACGGCGCCCGGGTCCCTCTGGTTGAGGGCGGCAGGGGTCTGTCTCCCGATCTCAGAAACGCCCTGGACAAGGACCTGTACGACCTGGAGATGGATGGCGCCGCCAGGGCGCGGCCGGTTGACGGCGCACACGACCTGCTTGAATGGCTTGAGAATAACGGTATCCCCTGGGCTGTTGTTTCGCGAAATTGCCTTGATTCAATAAGGGAGGCTGCTTCGCGTTGCGAAATATCACTGCCCGACCTGCTCTTTACGCGAGACGGGGGACCGCTTAAACCCGACCCTCGTGCGTTGCTGGGGGCGGCCAGAGCCCTTGG
The DNA here is from genome assembly GCA_964492625.1 of uncultured Synergistaceae bacterium. Classification (GTDB taxonomy): domain Bacteria; phylum Synergistota; class Synergistia; order Synergistales; family Thermovirgaceae; genus CAZBLL01. The sequence goes on along the minus strand of CAZBLL010000051.1, from coordinate 4,368 downwards.
TGCGGCGCCGACCCGTTGCGTAATGGTTGGTGATTTTCTTTACGACATACTGGGCGCCCGACGCGCGGGAATGCGGGCCGTTCTGGTGGAACGGGTAGAGCAGGAATGGCTGCCGTGGGTGGATGCGTCGTATCCGACGATGAAGGAATTCGTCGCCTCCATTTATGCGCCCCGGCCCCTTGCGCCCTGGGAATATCTCGACATTGTCGCAACAAGGGGGGCTGACTGGCTCAAAAAGGTCTGGAAGCTTAAAATAGCCCTTCCGGAGAATGCGTACAATGTCCTTGAACTGGCTCTCAGGGCGGCGTCTCTGGGCGCGGGTGCAATAAGTGTTCCCGGCGCTCCTCTGTCCCTGGAGCAGTGGCTGGCGGCCAGGTTCCTGCCTGTTTCGCGTGTGGATGTTCCGCTTTCCGAAGTTGTGACGGAGCTTTTGCGGGAACGCTATCCGCAGGTCATGGTTATGGAGGGCTCACAGGGAGATATCCTCCCGAAAGAGCCCCAAGAAGTTCAATCTTTTCTGGAGGCGCTTGTCAAATGAGAGAGGCGCCGCTTCCGCTGGAAGATGGACATAACCATAAAACTCCTTCCGAAGCGCGGCTTGACGCTCCGCTGCCAGAGCGGATGCGTCCGCTTTGTCTGGAGGACGTTGCGGGGCAGAGGCGCCTGCTTGGTCCGGGAGGTCCCCTGGCCAACGCAGCCGCTTCGGGTAACGTCCCCAGTTGCATTCTGTACGGGCCGCCCGGGGTTGGCAAAACCACAATAGCCCGTCTGCTTGCCGGAGTTACCGGTCGCCGCATGCTCGAAATAAACGCCGTAACCGCCAATGTAGCCTCGCTGCGATCGCTGGTGGAAGAAGCGTCCAGGCTCAGGTCGGCGCAGAACGGCCGCTCCGCCATAGCGTTTGTAGACGAGATATATCATTTCAACCGCCAGCAGCAGAACGTACTTCTGCCTTCGGTCGAAAGCGGCGAACTGCTTTTGATGGGCTCTACCACCGAAAACCCCTATTTCGAAATCAACAAGACACTGCTTTCCAGAATGATCGTTTTCGAGCTTCGTCCGCTGTCGCACGACGACATACTCACGCTGCTTCGGCGCGCCCTGCATGACCGTGAAAAAGGGCTGGGCCGTCTGGAGCTTTCGGTAGAGGATGATGCGCTGGACGAAATAGCCGCCATGTCGGGAGGCGACGCCAGGCAGGCGCTCATACGGCTTGAGGCTTCGGCTTCCGCCGCGGCTGTCGGCGGGGGCAGCGTGCTGACCGCTGAACACGTGCGCAACGTTTCGCCCGGCGCCCTGCAGCGATACGACAGAGACAGCGACGATCACTACAGGGTAATATCGGCGCTCATCAAGAGTATGCGAGGCTCCGACCCGGACGCCGCGGTCTACTGGCTGGCCAGGCTGGTTGCGGCGGGCGAGGATATCAGGTTCATTGCACGAAGGCTGGTTGTCTTTGCCGCCGAAGACGTTGGCCTGGCCGACCCGCGGGCGCTTTCGGTAGCGGTTTCGGCCGCCCAGGGCGCCGACATGACGGGCCTGCCGGAGGCCAGGATCATACTTTCCGAGGCGGTTATCTACCTTGCCGCCGCTCCCAAAAGCAACAGCGCCTATCTCGCCGTCGACGCGGCGCTTTCGGCCATACGCAAGGGAGACCTTCAGGAAGTGCCCATGCATCTCAGGCCACACGAAAAGGGTTATCTGTACCCCCATTCGGCGCCGTCGCACTGGGTGGCTCAAAAATATCTGAACGAACCCCGAAGGTTCTATTACCCCGGGATCATAGGTGAGGAAAGCAGCATGGCCGAAAGGCTTAAACAATTTTGGAGGAGGTTCCGTAAAGGTCAGTGAAGCAGGCGGTAGGCCACAAGCCCAGCGTATTCCCTAAGCGCCAGCAGGCTGTTGTTCATGGAAGCGGGAAGCATATCAAGGGGAGAAAAGGGGCGACCATCCGCCAGAAAACCGGATGGCCAGGCGAATATCGCCATGTCGGGCAACAGCTTGCGAGCGCACCACAGGCTGCGCTTCATATGAAAGGCGCTGGTAACAACCACCAGCGATCTTGCGTTTTCATTTTGCAGAAGGGGCTTTATCAGCGCCATGTTTTCCCAGGTGGTCCGGGCCGATTCCTCAAGCAGTATTTTTCCGTTAAAACCCCAGTCGCGAAACATCCTGGCCATGGAGCGAGCAGTTGAAATATATCCATCACCGCCCGCGAACGTCCCCGTCATGATCACCGGCCAGTCGTTTTGCCGAGCCGTTATGTATGCACCGGCAAGGCGCTGGCAGGTATAGGGTCCCGGCTCCACTTCAAGCGGCTGTTTACCGTATCGGGACCCGCCGCTGAGCACAACCATGACGGTTCCCTGCTTTGTCCTGGGAGGCAGCTCTGAAACGAAACCTTTTTCAAGCGGAGCAAGGAGCGCCCGCTCGCCCAACGGCGCGCTGAGAAACCACAGAACGGCCGATAGAGCCAAAAGGCAACCGGCAAGCAACGTGCGTCTGGGTTTCCGAAGAGCCAGCACACCCAGCAGCGCCGCTACAGTTACAAAAAGCCCGGGAGGAACAAGAAACGCCTTTATCGCCTTGTAGAAAAAAAACGAAAAAGTCACCCAACACACCCCGCTAAAGGCTTATGGCTACAACTCCCGCCATAACAAGCACTATGCCTCCGGCCAGTCTGGGCGTTAGCCGTTCCCGCAGGATGAATGTTGCGAACATAGCCGCCAGAAACGGCCTCAGGGAAGCGATGCAGGCCACTATATCGACCGTGGTGTAACGTAGACTGTAGGTAAAAAACAGGTTGCCTATCGTCAGGCCCAGAGCGCCGGCCACGGCCATCTCGGTCAGCGCTTTGCCCGAAAGCAGGCGCGCTCCCCGTAGGCCCTTTCGGCCCTCAAAGGCCAGAAACAGAGCCCAGGAACCTATGGTCACGCTGATTGCCCGCCACATTTCAAGTTGCGGAACGGGCATGTACTGCATAAGCACCTTGTTGGTCAGTATGCCGAAAGTCCAGCAGCACATTGTAAGCACAGCGGCAATAAGACCGCTGCGTATCTGTTTTTTCTGGCCGCTGTCCTCTCCCTTTGGTGAAAGAAGAATCAGTCCCCCCACAATAAGAAGAGCGGCAAAAAAAACGGCCGGTTTCACCGGTTCTCCCAGAAATATCCAGGAGGCGGGTACGACTATCAACGGGTAAGCCGATGTGACGGGAACGCATATGGTTACGCCCAGTTTGTGGAGAGAAACGAAATAGAGCAGATCTCCTACAACCAGCCAGATCACGGAACAAAGCACAACAAGTCCCAGCATAGGCAGCGGGGGCGGCGCAAAGGCGGCCGGTCCCATTGTGAAGACCAGAAACGCTGCGGCGCTTGCCAGATAACCCGTGCAGCGCAGCGCGCCCAGGCCCATATATGAAACATGGTCCACCCCGCGACGATACAGCACCGGAGCTATCGCCCAGGAGACGGCGGCCAGAAACGCCAGGCTGTAACCCAGCCAGGGGCCAGAAAGCATAAGCGCCTAGCGCCCGTGTTCCCGTTCGGCGGTTAGTTCAGGGTGTTCCTGTAGGAACGTCATTAGCCCCGATCGCGAGCGGTCAAGATGTTCGTGCATGGTGTGTTCGGCCAGGTCGGGGTCTCCCGATGAAATTGCGTCTATTACCGCAACATGTTCATGAGCGAAAGTGCTAAGGGGTATTCCTTCCACCGAATAATGGCGGCAGAGGTTGATAAGGTCCGAAATGTTTCCCAGCATGACCGAAAGATACTTGTTGCCCGACATCAGGTAGAGCATTCCGTGGAACTTGCGGTCCTCGGCCAGATAGTGCCTTGTGTCGGTATGGTCGGTCATGTCCGCGAAAATGGCTCGGCATTCGGCCAGTTTCTTTGCGGGCGGATCCTTGGCGATAAGCCTTACGGCCATTATCTCCAGGGTCGTTCTAAGGTCGTAAAGGTCCGAAGCGTCCTTGATGGTTGGAAGCGTAACGTAGGCGCCCCGCCGCGGTTCCAGTGTAACAAGCCCGGTCTGGGCCAGTTGGCGTATCGCTTCCCTGACAGGTGTCCGCGATACTGCAAGTTTGTCGGCCAGCTCCACTTCCGAAAGACGTTCTCCGGGCCTTATGACACCCTCTACTATGGCTTCCTTGATCTTTTCGTAGACAATCTGGCGCAGATCGATGTTGCGGGCCGGCGACAGAGGATCAGTAGGCATAAAAGCAATCCCCCCCGAGTTGGATCAAAAATGTTCGTATACTACGTTCATTATACACAACACAGGGGAGAAAAACCATGTCATGCGTCGTTTATTTGTCTTCACATTCCTTGTTCACTTTATCGCTCCATACGGAAAGGCCGTATATGGCGT
>CAZBLL010000050.1:0-9033 GCA_964492625.1 uncultured Synergistaceae bacterium | reverse complement strand
AAGGAAGGTATGGTAACCGGGGAACTTCAGAAAGGCTACATGCTTGGAGACAGGGTGCTTCGAGCCGCGAAGGTAAAGGTCGCCGGAAAACCTGCGGGCGCCGGAGACCGTGACTAATAAACGGAATGACTGAAGAGGTGAACGAAGCATGGGCAAGGTAATAGGTATCGACCTGGGAACAACCAACAGTTGCGTCGCCGTCAAGGAAGGCGACCAGATCACGGTGATAACCAATGCCGAAGGGGCGCGCACAACGCCTTCGGTGGTTGCGTTTTCAAAGGAAAACGAGCGGCTTGTGGGTCAACTGGCCAAAAGACAGTCAATCGTAAACCCGGAAAGGACGGTCGTCTCGATAAAACGGCACATGGGGACGTCGCACAGGGTGAAGATAGGCGACGAAAGCTACACTCCGCAGCAGATATCGGCCATGATCCTGCAGAAACTCAAAAGAGACGCCGAAGAGTACCTGGGCGAAACAGTTGAAAAGGCTGTCATAACGGTGCCCGCCTACTTTACCGACGCCCAGAGAAAGGCGACCAAGGACGCGGGGCGCATAGCGGGCCTTGAAGTCCTGCGAATCATAACCGAGCCGACGGCGGCTTCTCTTGCCTACGGGACCGACAAGGCCGGAGAGCACAAGATACTGGTTTTCGACCTTGGAGGCGGAACCTTCGACGTCTCGATACTGGATGTTGGAGTAGAGGACGGGGTAATAGAGGTGCTGGCCACTTCGGGGGACAATCATCTCGGGGGAGACGACTGGGACCAGCGCGTCGTGGAATGGATAGCCGCAGAGTTCCGCAAATCAGACGGGGTCGACCTCTCAAAGGATAAAATGGCCATGCAGCGCCTGCGCGAGGCCGCAGAGAAGGCAAAGGTAGAGCTTTCCACCATGTCGGAAACCAGTATATCCCTGCCGTTCATCAGCGCCGACAGCTCGGGCCCGAAGCATCTTGAAATGACTCTCTCGAGAGCAAGGTTCGAGGACCTCACCAGGGACCTTCTGGATCGTGTAGTCAAACCTACCCGAGACGCTCTGCAGGATTCGGGACTTTCCAGGGAACAGATAGGGAAGATACTACTGGTGGGCGGATCGACCCGCATGCCCATGGTCCAGAAAAAAATCGTAGAGTTGCTGGGCAAGGAGCCATCCAAGGGCGTCAACCCCGACGAGTGCGTAGCCGCCGGAGCGGCAATACAGGCGGCCATCCTTTCGGGTGAGCACAAGGACATTATCCTGGTCGATGTAACACCTCTTTCACTGGGCATCGAGACCCTGGGAGGGGTTTTTACCAAGATCATCGACCGGAACACGGCCATCCCGGTTTCGAGAAGCCAGGTTTTCTCGACCGCCTCGGACAACCAGCCCCAGGTGGAAATACGGGTTCTTCAGGGCGAGCGATCAATGGCGGCCGATAACGTCGAACTTGGAAAGTTCTTTCTGGACGGCATTCCTCCCGCACCCAGAGGGATTCCGCAGATAGAGGTATCCTTCGATATCGACGTGAACGGTATCCTCAACGTGGGCGCAGTGGACAAGGGAACATCCAAAAAGCAGCATATAACAATACAGTCTTCCAATCTCAGCGAAGACGATATTGAAAAGATGCGTCGACAGGCCGAGGAGAACGAGGAATCCGACAAGGAGAAAAAGGAACTGATCGATGCGAAAAACGAAGCCGACTCGCTGGTCTACAACACGGAGAAAATGATAAGGGATCTGGGCGAGGATATCGAAGAGAGCGAAAAAACCCGCGTCGAGGGAGAAATAACCCAGGTTCGAGAGGCGATCGGCGGCGACGATGCTTCGGCAATCAAGAACGCCTGCGAAACGCTGACCAAAAGCCTTCACGAATTTTCGCAGAAGCTTTATTCGAAGCAGCAACAGCCCGAAGGCGCCCAGGAAGGCGCCCAGGAAGGCGCCGAAGAGCCCTCCTCCGGGGAGGACACGGTCGACGCGGAGTTCGAGGACAAGGATAAGGCATGAGGAGTGACGTCCCGTGACCGGCCCCGGAGGCGCTAAAGATCCCTATGAGGTCCTGGGAGTGTCCCGGGACGCCAGCCAGGAAGAAATAAAAAAAGCCTACCGCAAGCTGGTCCGGACCTGTCATCCCGACGCCAACCCGGGAGACGCCGAGGCCGAACAGCGTTTCAAGGCTGTCAACGAAGCCTACCGGATACTGGGTGATCCTGAAAAACGCTCCCGGTACGACCAGTTCGGCGTAGCCGACGATGGTTCGGGAGGAGGAGATCCTTTCGGCGGCGGGTTCGGACCCTTTGGCGACATGTTTGGAGACATTTTCGAAAACATGTTCGGCGGAGGCGGCCGTGGAAGAGCGGGGGGACCCCGCCGCGGCGATGATGTAGAAATGGTCGTAAACATCAGCCTGGAAGAGGCCTTCTCCGGTGTTGCACGTGAAGTGGCGCTGAAACGCATGGAGACATGCGACCGCTGTGGGGGGTCGGGAGCCGAACCTGGCACAGGCGTCAAGACCTGTCCTGTATGCGGTGGGTCAGGCCAGGTCGAGCAGCAGCAGAACACGCCTTTCGGAACGTTTGTAAGCGTTTCCGCGTGTCGTGCGTGCGGCGGGACCGGGAAAAAAATAGAGCAGCCATGCGGGGCCTGCCGCGGAGCCGGCAAGGTGCAGAAACAGCGCAAGGTCGAAGTCAAGATACCGGCGGGAGTAGATACTGGCACCCGGCTTCGCATAGGCGGAGAAGGAAGAGAGGGCCTGAACGGAGGCCCCCCGGGAGATCTTTACATAGCCGTAAGGGTCGAAAAGGACAGGCGCTTCGAAAGGGACCGTGACGATCTGCACACCAGGGCCTCCGTCTCCTTCCCCCAGGCGGCCCTGGGATCGACCGTATCGGTGGATTCGGTGGACGGCGGGCGTGAACTTGAAATACCGCCAGGCTCGCAGAGTGGTAGCGTTCTCAGGATAAAGGGCTCCGGAATGCCGCGCCTCAGGGGTTCGGGAAGAGGTGATCTGTACGTTCATCTCGGCGTCGAAGTGCCCAAAAAGATGACGGAACGGGAAAGGGCCCTTGTGGGGGCCCTGGCCCGCGAGATGAAGGTAGAGGTGCGCGAGTCAGGCCTTGTGGATAAACTGAAGCAGTTTTTCGGGTAACCTTCGCACCCTTCCGGCAAAAGTCGTGATACACTCGCTTTCGAGGCGGGGGGCCGTGGCCTCCCGCCTTTTCAGGTTGAAGGGGACGGGGAGGAAGCGCCCATGAAGAGTGATGAGAGTTTCTGGTGGTACGTAACGCTGGAAGGCGACGCAGGTGACGAGGATACGCTGTGTACGCTGGCCGAACTGGCGGGCAGCATTGGCTCGGAGGTGCAGGAACGGCCAAGAAAGGTTGTTCTGAAGGCCTATTTCAGAAGCACGCAGAATCTGGATTTCTGGCTTGAGCGCATTCGCGGCGCAATATCCCCCTGGCCGGGGGTGGATGTCGCCGATATGGGTAAAATAGAGAACAGGCGGTGGCACACTGCCTGGAAAGAGGCATTCCCGCCTCTTCCAGTGGGCATTACTCTTGTGGTCATGGCGCCGTGGCACAAGGGCGACGAGCCGCCCGGGCGCACGCCCCTTTACATTTACCCCGGGAGCGCTTTCGGAACGGGTTATCACGAAAGCACCCAGATAGCGCTGGCACTTATGGAGGGGCTTGATCTCCGGGGCAAAACGGGTGTGGATATAGGCGCTGGATCGGGGATACTTTCCATTGCCGCCATCAAGATGGGGGCCGGCGAGGTCTGGGCCCGCGATCTGGACCCGGCCGTCATGGCGGAGATACGAGGCAACCTTGAACTCAACGACATTTCGGGCGATTCCTTTCATCTCGAAACCGGGGATCTGCTCGAAGGGTTCGACCGCCGCGTCGATCTGCTCACCGCCAATATCGTTGTTGAACCTCTTACAAGACTTGTCCCCTCGATTCCAGGGGTTTTAAGCGAAAACGGGGTTGCAGTGTTCTCGGGAATAGTCCGCAGGGAGCGGGAGCGCTTTCTGGAGACTCTTGACCGGAACGGGTTCACATCGTTGTCGGAGCTCTTTATGGAGGACTGGTGGGGTGTCGCGGCCGCGCATCCGTCTTGAGGACGCCTCTCTCGTAAAGGAGGGTGTATGGATCCTTTCTCGCAGTCAGGTCCGGCATGTCGCTGGCTCCAGGCGTTGCAGGAGCGGAGACTTTATAGAAGGACTTCTGCCGGGAGAAAGGTTTACAATGCGCCTCGAAACAGCAGGCCGCCAGACCCGGGCTGTGGCGGTTTCAAGGGAAGAGGAAAACACAGAATCGCCTCTATGGATCGTTGCGGCCATTATCAAGCCGGAGGCGTTCGATCTTCTGCTCAGGCAGGTGACAGAGGCCGGCGCCACGGCCGTTGTCCCTGTGGTCGGCCGCAGGACCGTGAACCGCACTGGAAATCTCATGGATCGCTGGAACCGTATTCTGGCCGAGGCGTCTAAACAGTGCGGAGTAACCCGCATTCCAGAGCTTTTCCCGCCATGCAGATGCGAAGAACTGCCTTTTGGAGATTTCCCCCAAAGTTGCTACGTTGCCCAGGCGGGAGAAGATTGTCCTCATATCGTGACTATGAAGCCAGAAGGAGGAGCCGTTCTGGCTACGGGACCGGAGGGCGGATGGTCCCCGGAGGAATTTCGTAATTTCGGACAGAGGGGTTTTGTCGCCGTAAGCCTGGGGAAAAGAATAATGAGATCGCCCACAGCGGCGGCTGCCGGGACGGCGATCCTGCGCGGACTTATTGAAGAAGGGGAACGAAACGGGAATGCTTGAGGGCCTCACAATACGAATACAGTTTCTGGGGTGCCGAACCAACCTCGCCGAGGCCGAGGCGCTTGCTTCGGCTTTCCTCAGGCTTGGAGCGCGAGTCGAGGAGAAAGGGCCTTTCGACGCGGGCGTACTGATGACATGCGCCGTTACAGCCGAGGCCGCCAGAAAGACGCGGCAGACTCTCAGGCGCATGGTCCGTGATGGCGCGGGCGCTCCGGTCGTGGCCGCCGGATGCTGGTGCGAGCAGGCCGGGCTGGGCAGTGTTCCTCCGGGTGTAGCCTGCATGGTGGGCAACAGGAGAAAGTCGGAAATTCCGGGCATCGTCCAGAATATCCTGGCGGGCCGTGATCAGGCGTTTACTGTTATGGAAGACAATGTTTGCGGTTCGTCGCGCTGGGATGAACTGCTGCTGGATATCCCGACCATGCATACAAGGGCTTTCATAAAGGTGCAGGACGGTTGCTCAAGGGGTTGCTCGTACTGCATAATTCCCTCGCTGAGGGGCAGGCCCGTTGCAAGGGGCGCGGACGATGTGGTGCGGGAAGTGCAGAGGGTTGCGGCGTCCGGATGCCGCGAAGTTGTCCTTACGGGGATTCACCTGGGTTGGTACGGGATTGGCGGCCGGGTTTCGCTGGGGACTCTTGTGGGGATGATAGCCGCAACTGATGGATTGGACCGAATCCGTATGGGATCCCTCGAACCCTTTGCCCTGAATGAAGAACTTCTGGCCTCGCTGGCTTCCAGCCCGAGTTTCTGCCGCCATCTACACCTTCCCCTGCAAAGCGGAGACGATGCTGTGCTGGGATCTATGCGAAGAGGTTACGGCGGTGGTGATTTCATCAGGCTGACAAGCGCCGCCAGAAAGAGGCTTGGCGACGAACTTCACGTAAGCACTGATGTTATTGTTGGTTTTCCGGGAGAAACGGAGCAAGCGTTTGCCAAGACGATGCGCGTTCTGGAGGAGTCCGGAGTTGGCCGTGTTCACCTGTTCCCCTTTTCCCCCAGGGAAGGAACGGACGCCGCAAAGATGACCGATCGCGTCCCTGCGGCAATTATCCGCGAAAGAATGACCAGGGCGAAGGAGACCGCCAGCCGCCTTTTGCTGGCGGAAATGAGGAGGCGGAAGGGCGGACGCGAAGAGGTTCTGGTCGAGCGGACCGGCGCCGGGTGGTTCGAGGGCCTCACGGAGGGATTTCTCAGATTCAGGGGCAGGGGGAAGGCCAGATGCAACGAGATACTTTCCGTAGCCGTAGATTCGGTGGAGAAAGATATGCTGACTGGCCCTGTGATATAATACTGATTCCGGCCGTTTGAGCGGAAATATCCGCAAAGGCGGCATTTTCGCTGTTGCCGAAGTCGGCGCTCTTCCATACAATAGGGTCGGCACATCGGAAAGAGGTGCACACCGTTGGATTCTTCCTGTATCTTCTGCCGGATCATCCGGGGTGAAGCGGAAGCCGAACGTGTCTACGAAGACGAAAAGGTGCTGATCATCAGGGACATCAATCCCCAGGCGCCGACGCATCTTCTTGTTCTTCCAAAGAAACATGTCGCTTCGGCCGATCACGTCGGAGAAGACAGCGGTATCTGGTCCGACCTCATGAAAGCGGCGGCTGCGGTCGCCAGGGACATGGGGTTGCCAGAGCAAGGATATCGGCTGGTGGTCAACTGCGGCCGGAGAGCGGGACAGACAGTTCCCCACCTGCACGTTCACCTGCTGGCGGGGCGGCCCTTCCGGTGGCCCCCGGGATAGCCGCGGTGAGGGAAAGAGAAAGGGGGGAACGTATATGACGGAAGTTGTTCGCCGGGATAACGAATCCCTTGAGGACGCGCTCAGGCGTTTCAAACGCGAGGTTTCCAAGGTAGGGGTTTTGCGCGAGGCCCGCAGGCGACGTCACTATGAAAAGCCGAGCGAGGAGAAAAAACGAAAAAGAGAGGCGGCCTCCAGAAAACGAAGCAAGAGGAGGTAAAGCTCGACGTGACCGATCTCGAACGGCGCATTCATAATGATATGGTCAAGGCAATGAAAAGCAGAAACGCAGCGGTCCTGGACCCGCTGCGCATGTTGAAAGCGGCGCTACAGAACGCTTCGGTTGAAAAGGGTCGTGAATCGGAACTTTCAGAGGACGAGATCATCACCGTCGTCGGTCGTCTCGTGAAACAGCGTCGTGAGGCCGCGGCGCAATACGAGTCGGGAGGCGCATCCGACCGGGCCGCCGAAGAACTTGCCGAAGTCGAGGTCCTCGGGGCATACCTGCCCGCTCAGATGACTGAGAGCGAGTTAAATGACCTCGTGCGCAAGGTCGTAAGCGAAACCGGCGCATCAGGCCCGCGGGATATGGGCAAGATCATGGGTGCGATCATGCCCCGCGTCAAAGGCAGGGCCGAAGGCAATCTCGTACGGGAGGTCGTTCGCAGAGCGCTTGCCCCGCCGGAAGCGTAAATATCAATGGATATGGTATGCACAACGGGGCTTCGGCCCCGTTTTTTTATGCCGCCAGTTTCCCGTGACGAGGGTGAAAAACACAAAATGTAGTGGTATAATCGCAAAGTACCCAATATGCATGGTGCGGGGGGCTGTTCATGAGGTGTCCCAGATGCGGCGCGGATGAGTCGAGGGTACTAGAGACCCGTACAGCCAACGGTGGGAGGGTAATACGCAGAAGGCGGGAATGCCCCGCCTGTCTCACCCGTTTCACTACCTATGAGAGGCTGGAGGAAAAACCGGTACTCTGGGTCGTAAAGAAGAATGGAAACCGAGAAGCCTTCGACCGAGACAAACTCCTCAAGGGCCTGGCAAGGGCCTGCGAAAAACTTTCCATCCCCCTGGATGAGATTGAGGATATCGTTTCCCAGATAGAAGAAAAGCTGCACGAAACGGGCCAGGGCGAGGTCGACAGCATTACCCTGGGTTCGCTGGCCATGGAGGCCCTCAGAAAACTGAACAAGGTGGCCTACGTGCGTTTTGCCTCGGTTTACAGGGAATTTACCGATGTTTCGAACTTTCTCGAAGAAATAGGCCGACTGAGAGAAGAAAGGGCTGATCCTTCCAGATGAAGTTTCCAGTTGACGAAAAAATCACGACCGAAACCGCAGAGCGTCCTGGCCGCCAGGGTGTAATGTTTTTGCCGGGAGGAGAGTCGACGGACCTCGCTCTTATGGTGGACGCCCTTGCGCACGAGGATCGTTCGGAATGGGACTCCAGCCGTATTCGTGACGCACTCGTTCGTGAAGCGGGAGTAGACCCCGCAATGGCCGGGGAGATAGCCTCGGAGGTCGAAACCGACCTCATCAGGTACGGCAGGGACAGGGTCACCACCGGGATCATCAGGGAGATGGTGAACGTAAAACTGTTCCAGCGCGGGCTGGACGCCAAACTGGCCGATCACAGCCGGCTGGGGCTTCCCGTGTACGACCTTGAGGCGATGATGCTTTCTCCCAACAGGGAGAACAGCAACACCACGCATAATCCCGAATCCATCAATCTTTCCGTGGCGGAGATGATCCTCAAGGAATACGCTCTGCAAAAGATATTTTCGAACGATATATCCAGAGCGCATCTTTCGGGAGATATCCATCTGCATGACCTGGGAATGATAAACCGTCCCTACTGTTCGGGACAGAGCATGGCCTACGTCATCAGGTACGGCCTGAACCTGCCCTCGATAACCAGTGTTTCGGGCCCGGCCAGGCATCCGGACGTTCTTCTGGCCCATCTGCTGAAAATGACTTCCGTTCTCCAGAATAATTTCGCAGGGGCCATAGGCTGGGACGCCGTAAATGTCTTTTTCGCGCCATTCCTGAGGGGAGCTCCCTACCGCAAGCATCTTCAGCTGGCGCAGATGCTCATATTCGAATTCAATCAGCTGGCAGGGGGAAGAGGGGGCCAGGTCGCCTTTACCGACATCAACCTCTATTACGAGGTGCCGGCGCATTTCAGAAATGTTCCCGCCCTGGGTCCGGGAGGGGTGGAGACGGGGCTCACCTACGGCGACTACGCCGAAGAATCGAAACAGTTCCTGAGAGCCCTCTTCGAGGTCTATCTCGGAGGCGACAGCAAGGGGAGGCCGTTCTTTTTCCCGAAACCGCTGCTCCACATAACCGAGGATTTCTTCAGGGAGGAGGGCTGGGAGGATATGCTCCGGCTGGCCTGCCTGGTTGCGGCCGAAAAGGGCAATACCTACTATGTCTTCGACCGCGACGGCGTGGCCAAGCTGAGCGAGTGTTGCCGGCTGAGGT
>CAZBLL010000049.1:0-9035 GCA_964492625.1 uncultured Synergistaceae bacterium | reverse complement strand
GTTACAACGGCCGCACCCTCCAGAACCAGAGTTGCTCCCTCTCCAACTGTCTGCATGCCTCCGACGAATCCCGGGAATACCTCGCCGGGACCCTCCAGCTTGCACCTCGGTTCAACAACATCCTTAACCGGGATGATACGGACGCTCTCTCCGGGCCGGGCAAGATCCAGCTCCGCCTTCGAGAAACGTTTATCCCCGGCTATGACGGACAGCATCTCTTTGCGGTCGACGAAAAGCGTTCCGTTTTCCACGGAGGTCTTATCGCCCCACTGCACGTCCTTTACCCGCACTTTACGTAATTCCAGGCGCACGGACATTTCCCCCCTTCTGCAAATTCCTGCTACAGAAATATTTCCACAGACATTGTTTTCCATCAGTAAGTATATGCTTACGGGGACGCACAACCTATTGTACGCACCATAGAAATTGCACCCCCGAAGCTAGCGGGTTTTTGTGCTTTTGCACAATTATTGACAATGAGTCACAATAACAGGACAGGGGAAAGAGGTGAGTCGGATGCTTCAGCGTTTCGCGCAGAAGATCTGCGATACTACCCACGAAATCATAGGGTTCCACACGCTTGTAACAAACGAGAAAGCGATAATCATTGGCGCCAGCGAGCTTTCGAGAATAGGTTCGGTGCATCATCCCTCTCTTGAGGTCATGCGTACCGGCAACGAACTCTTTACTGACCAGAGCGAAGCCCTTAAATTCGATGGAGTAAAACCGGGGGTAACACTCCCCGTTTCGCTTACGGGTAACGTGGTCGGCTCGATAGCCATAGCGGGCGACCACCTGGAAGTGGCGCGTTACGGGTACCTTGTGCAGAAACAGGCGGAACTGTTTTTGCGCGAACAGATGCTTCGCGAGTCATCAGAAGCACGCGAAAGGGCTCTGCGTGACCTTGTTGGAGACATTGCCTCGTTCGTGCCGGGAAGAGACGACGCCTCCATGCTGACCGCCAGGGGAAGAGAGCTGGGATATGATCTGGACACACCCAGGGGATGCCTTATTCTACTGCTTGGCTCACCGGGCGATTTGGCTGCGGAAACGGCGGAAAAATCGGGAGACCCTCTTTATAGCCGGGAGAGACGGAACACCTCTCTTGAAATACTGCGTAGGATATTTCCCGAACCGATCAACATAGTAGCCGATCTGGGGCAAAGACGTTTTGCCGTTCTGCCGGCCGTAACGCGGGAGAACGAAACGGACTGGCGTTCGTTCATCGATGAACGTTTCAGGACCTGCACGCTTCTGGGCCTGGAGAGGTCGATGCTGTGCACGATGGGAGCCGGTTTGCCGGCCAGGACTCCGGCTGAACTGCATGCTTCTTACTGCGCGGCCTGGAAAGCCCTTACGATAGGTATAAGAAAGAAACGCACGGGAGAAGCGCACTATATAGAGGAATATCTCGTTGAGGACATCCTTACGACAGTGGACGTAGGCGCCGCCAGGGAGTTCACCCGGAGAACGCTGGGTCCTCTATCCACAGTACCGGACCGGGGGGAAATGATCCGGACTTTCGAAGCGTGGCTCCGGGATCCCTGCAACCCGGGCCTTGTGGCGGAAACGCTGAACATCCACCGAAACACGCTGCACTATCGGCTGGAAAAAATACACAGGGTCACTGGCCTTGACCCCAGAAGATTCACCGAGGCTTTTAACCTGCATCTGGCCCTGACGCTCGACATGCTTCATGAATGCACCGCCGCCACCCCCTCGCCAAGCTGTTCCACCTTCTCCCGCAGCAAGACGGGCTCCAGCACTTCGGCGTAGGGAGCGCTCGCCATTACCCAGCGTGCGACGTCGCCCAGTTCCGGAACACAGGCTCTCAGGGTTATGGCGCCGTCGTTTTCCCTTGTTATTTCCTGCGAGGGATGCCAGACCGTTTCCTCAACAACCGCCCCCAGCGGCTGCCTGACCCGTATCTCGATATCGTACAGCCCCTCTCCGGAACACGCGTACCAGGCCGATGCGGCATAGGATACTACGTCTTGCTCTTCTCCGGGGGAAATATATTCTTTGATATCAAAGGCCGAAACACGGGTTATCCGGGATACCCTGAATGTAACGGGTTTGCGCCTTTTTGACGAAAAACCCCACAGATACCAGGCATGCGCCCTGAAAAACACTCCCCAGGGTGAGACATCATGGTCCTTGGGTTCGCCGCCGTTATAAGGAGAGCAATAACGGAACCTCACTGTTCTTCTGTCAGAAATGGCCCCTATGAGAGTTTCGAAAACATCCGGATCCATCCGCGAGACCGGAAGAGCTACTACGGCGCTTCCGGCCAGCTTTCTCCCCTCGTCGGCCAGTGTTTCCGGTATCACCATCTGTATTTTGGCCCACATGGTTTCGCAGGATTTTGAAAGATGGGGCAGAAAATGTGAAGCCATCCCCAGCCCCGCCGCCAGAGATGTAACCTCCCGTTCCGAAAGCTGGAGGTTTACAAGAAAGGTCCCCATGCCCTCGAGGTGATAGGTCATGGTGCTCCTGGTGAAACGAATATTCACGCCATACTGTTCACGAAGGTATTTAAGGTCCCGCTCCAGCGTTCTTGCGCATCTGTATCCCAGGGAAGAATACAGATGCTTCCGCGTGGGATTCGAAACTTTGTAGAACTCCATGACGAGCTGATTCAGACGGGCGAGCCGTACGGAGCACATGTCTGTCGCCAATTCCATCACCACCCGGAGGCAGTATACCCTTATTTTCGCTCTGTTTCATGAAAAATGAAGGTGCGCCGCGAAAATATACGGCGCACCTTTGGAAATCAACCCTTATGCCTGCCAGAAATGTATCAGGGGTTATTGAGGGCTGAGCATTTTCATATCCATTTTCGTATAACCCTCCGGAATAGTGAAAAGGCTGTCGGGCTGAGTTTCTTCCTTGATATTGCTGTAGATAACGGTAAGTTTGTCCTGGGGGTTTTCCGAATAAACTTTTATCGGATAGTTCAGGTCTTCCGACAGCCAGATTGTAGCTTCACCTGCGTTGGCGTCGTTGAAGACCACGTGATATTTGCGGCAATCGTACCCCTGGACGGTCTCATCTCCCATTTCTGTAACTTTGCCCTGTTCGGAGAATTTTTCCTCGAATGTTTCGTCTTCACCAAGCGTTATCTGCGTTTTGGGGATCTCCATGTACATATTCTGTCCTGGCATCACCGCGTAGGATACCGGAGCGTCAGGGTCTACAATAAGGGCCTGAACGCCCATCGGAGTGTTTATCTCCTGGCGAAGCGCATTGCCCTTTACAAAAACCTTGCCCGTCATTTCTCCTCCCGCCGCGCTATTCATAGTCATATCGGCGCTGAATTCCGCACAGTACGCCGCAAAGGCCGCGGCCATCACTATCACAAAAGCTGCAAACAGTCGTATCGAGATTTTTGCTCTCATTATTCCTGAACCTCCCTGTCTCCTTCTGATAGGCCGCCCTCAGGGGTCGCCTGAAAAAACAGCCGGGCGGTGCTATACTTCCCTAATGCATCCATGGAACCAAAACACGTTGTACGGAGAGTATTATGCCTGATATTCCTGAAATACTGCAAACAGTACAAGGCGAAAATGTGCTGGCGATCAACCCGCCGGTTCATGATTTTGCCTATTTTGACCTGTGGGCGCGCCCGCTGGGGCTGCTTTACATTCTTGAATATCTGCGCACACGCGGAAATAACGTGACACTTGTAGACTGTATCGCAGAGGCTCCGGAAAAGCATCTTTCGTTCGGAAGGATGCGGCCCATTAGATCATCCGAACCAAAACCGGCTGCCTACAGGGACATTCCACGACGATACTGGAGATTCGGCCTTTCACGCGAGGACCTGAACCACAGGCTGAGGGCTGTAACAAAACCCGATCTTATACTGGTAACATCCATGATGACCTACTGGTACACCGGAGTCTGGGAAACCATACACCAGGTCAAAAGAATCTACCCCGACGTTCCCTTAATACTGGGAGGCGTGTATGCGAGACTGTGCCCGGACCACGCCGCCGGGAGCGAAGCCGACTACGTAATCCACCGCCCGTTTCCACTTCCGGCGCGCCGGCCAGCTCTGGATCTTTACGCTCGCCCGGGCTACGCGGTCAGCCTCACCTCAACGGGGTGCCCCATGAACTGTGACTATTGCGCCTCTTCGGCTCTCTGGCCCTGTTTTAAACAGCGATCCGTAGAAGAAACCCTGGAAGAAATAGCTTTCCAGATTTCACCTGGAGGTATACGCGACGTGGCGTTTTACGACGACGCCCTCCTGATAGGGAGCGCCAACCATTTTACTCCGCTCTGCAAGCAGCTTGGGGAACGGTTCAAAAACCTGCGCTACCATACTCCTAACGGACTACACGTGCGGGAAATATCTCCCGAGGTGGCGAACATAATGGCCACCCTCGATTTTTCGACTATACGCCTGAGTCTCGAAAGCATAGATAGTGAGGTCGCAAGATCAGGTTCGCAAAAGGTGTCCCGGGAACACTACAGGGAGGCCGTACAAAACCTCGTTGCCGCCGGCTTCGAACCCGGGCGGATAGAAACCTATGTTCTAGTCGGGCTACCTGACCAGTCCGTGGAATCGGTGATCGACACTATCCGTTTCGCCGCATCGTTCGGCGCCAGGGTCAAGACGGCGCAGTTCTCGCCGATCCCCCAAACAGCGCTTTTCGACAGATGCGCGGAACTGGCGCCCGAACTCCGGTACGATCCGCTTCTGTCCAACAACACGGTGTTCGCTCCGTGGATTGGGAAAACGATCCTTCCATGTGAGCTCCAGAGGATAAAGCAAATGGCCGCGGACATGAATAAAGAAGGAGCTGCTCGTCAGTGAAACCTCACCACAGAATCATCCTGCTCTGTATTGCCGGAAATTTCGCCATCATGGCATTCGGCGACATATATTTTCTGCTGGCGCTGTACCTGAAACAGTTTGGCCTGACCGACCCCGAAATCACCGGCTGGATACTGGGCGTCTATTTCGCGGCGTCGACCATATCCCGTCCGCTGACCGGTTTTATAATTGAGAGATTCGAATTCCGGCCAGTTCTGCTTGCCGCCTCGGTAATGTGTTTTATAAGCGGAGCGGGCGTGGCCCTTTCTGGAACCTCGGCTCCCCTGTTACTCGTAGCGAGAGCCCTGACGGGTTTTTTCGCAAGCCTTTTCGTGATTGGGCTTACCACCTACCAGACACTGGCGATTCCCGAAGAGATAAGGGGTTCTTCCTTTACGCTGGCCACGGCCGGAACAATAGCACCTCTTGTAGCAGTGGTCCCCTTTGCGGAATGGCTCCTTAGGGCTGGTCATACTACGCTGTATATCTGGTCGCCTCTTGTTTTTTCGCTTATGTGCGTAGCTGTTTCCCTCTCGCTTGAAACAGGAGACGGGATATCGCTTCGCGGTAGAAAGTGGGGCACATATCGAGAGGTTTTCCGCAACCCCGCTTTGAGAACGCTTTTTGTTTCCGTTATGCTTTTTGCTTCGACCGACGCGGCAATCGTGTCCATGGCCGGACTGGCTCTGGAAAAAGCCCTTACGGCTTCAGCGTTCATATCCGCTCAGGCTTTAACGGCGGTTGTTATAAGACTTTTCGGGTTCCGCCTGATGGATCACATTCCCCGAAGCCGCACCGCCCCATGGACATTCGCCGTAACGGCGGCCAGCCTGATAGCGATAACTTTCGTACATACCGACCTGGGGATGGTCGTCTGGGGTGTTGTCTTCGGAGTCGCCATGGGATACGGTTTCCCGCTGCACCTTTCGCTGATAGGCGACGCGGCGCCCGAAAGGCTGAGACCCAAAGCCACATCCATGGTTTGGTTCTTTATGGCCGGCTGTTTTTTTGTTTCACCCGTCGTTACGGGTTTATTAGCGGGAATGATGAGTTTTTCCGCCGCCTTCCGCATCATAGCGGGGGCTATCCTGGTTTCGGCTCCCTTCATGTACCGCAGGTTCAGTCGCACCTTTGTCTCGCGATGACATTTCGATCGCTTACATTCCCGTATCGAACACCAGAGTAACGCCTGGTTCAACCGAAAGGCCCTCGCCTATCCTTAACGGCTCTGTCATTCCGTTCATTATGATGTCAAGGTCGTAGTCTCCCGGCGGGACGATAAAATGCCTCCACAGGGGTTCGTCGTTGTCGCTTTGTCTCCGTATCGAAAGAAATGGCTCTGTTCCTCCCGCAGGCAGAAGATCCCAGCCCGTAATGTCGGCGCCCTGAGGCTGCCTGACGGTAAAACCGGAATCAAGCGTCAGGACTGTCTCTTCTCCTTCGTTTATTTTTATCCCTGACGCGACTGTTACCGGTTCGGGGTTGCGCGAATGCGTCAATAGCACCGAATAGACGCCCCCGGGAAGCGGCTTGGGGGTAAAGAGGTAATAACCGTTGCCGTGATACTCGTTTACCAGATAGTCAGTTTCTGAACCCTCGTCATGCAGTATCACTGATTCCACGGCCTCATCCAGCGTTTCGGCGATATTATAGACAAGAACGCCCAATTGAATGGTCTCCTGGTCGCCCGGCTCTATTTCGAACGAGGCTACGCTTGCGGGGGTGGGTTCCTTATAGTTCGGATTGGCGTAACCAAGCACCATGCTGTAGGACCCGGCGGGAAGAGGATGCTCGGAATGCGCCTTGAATGATTCGACCACCTTGAGGGGTTTTCCGTCACGCAGTATCTGCAGGTTAGCCAGACTTTTCAAACCATTTTCCGGCATGTCTAGAAATACTTTGCCAAGTGTCGGAGCTGCCGCGACCTCCTGTGTTGCGGCCTCCTCGACTTCAGTAACCACCTTTCTGCTGGCCGATTCCAGCGCCCCCGCCAGAGACTCGGCGTCGGACGCCTCATGGAATTCGCCGCCTCCCTCGGTGGCTATGCAGTTGAGTTCGTCGAATTCTTCGCTTCCTGTATCGAACCCAACAACATGCATAACGAACCTGAGTCCGGATTTTTTAAGTTCCTTTACGGTTTCGCAGGGTTCTCCGCCGCAGGTTTCCTTTCCATCGCTTATCAGGATAATGGTCGTTTCCGCTTCCCGGGCCTTGAGTTCCTCCGCAACCCGGGTTATGGAAAGCGCTATCGGGGTTTTACCCTTGGGTTGTATCGCGGAAAGACTCTCCAATATAATTTCCCTGATGTCCGGGCCCAGTGGAACAAGTTTCTCCACATCCTCACAGTCTCCCTTGCGCCTGTGACCGTAGGCGGTCAGCCCCAGGTCGAGGCCTTCGGGCATCTCCTCCAGCAATTCCCTGAGAACTTCCTTGGCTATATCGATCTTGGCCTTTCCATCCACCTGTCCCCACATGCTTCCTGAAGCGTCCAGAATGAACATGATCCCCGGTCCGTCGTTATCTGCGGCAGCCCCCGCGGTTGAAGTAATTGCAAGCAGCAGCACCATAGCCAGAGCAAAAACAGCTTTCCGATAAATCATATCCCCGCCTCCCTGATCATGCGTTTCAGTCGATATAGGGAAGAAAAACAAATCTTGAAATTTCGTCTGCTTCGTTGAACGAGATATTGACGCTCGCTCCGCCTTCATCGTCTTCATAGATCAGTTTGTCTTCCCATTTCACGCCTTCACCCAGAATATCCGTTACATTTTTCCTCGATGAACCAACGCAAAGCCCCCTGAAGTACAGGCTCCTATCCTGAACTTCAACCCTGAAAAGAATGGTGCGGCCTTCCTCCTGTGACGGTTGATAGAAACTGAACACAAGGCCTGAGTAAATATAATCATATCTGTAATCCGTTATTTCAGGGTTATGTAGATTTGCTACCGGAGTGATCACTGTCTGATCAGGGTCTCCGTGCTTTTCTATCATGGCAGGTTCCGTCTCTCCCAACCCTGACAGGGATTCAGAGCAAAAACCGCCGCCCGCCTGGGATGAAGAAGCGGAAAGAGCAACCGAAATCATCAAAAACAGCACGCAGATAAACCTTAGACCTTCCGCCTCAAGCCGTTTCACACATGTCACCATCCCATTGTTTCTTCATTCATATGTTTACTACAATACCACAGAATGCAAGTGTGTCTCGCTAACTGCAGGTCTCTCTCAGGAAGGCTTCCTTGTCGGGCCTGGCGCGTTTCTTGACTCCCATTTCCAGGGACTGGGCCTCCGAACGCGTGTACCTGTTTTCGGTAACAAAAAGCATCTTCACCGGCAAGCGCCCCGCTGTATAGCGAGACCCTTTCCCAGTGTTGTGCTTTGCGAGCCTCTGCTCCGGATCCAGGGCTATACCGCAATACAGGCTGCCGTCCGAACATTCAAGCAAATAGACACAGTACAGGGAAGAACCTGAATGTTCCAACGCTGACACCATCCTCTCACCGGAGATAAAGAACAATCGGGTAACAATAACGCTATAGGTTATTTGTGCGAATAGAAAACTGTCATGAGCCTTTTAGTGGATTGTTCGGAAAGTCCCAGCAAAGGCAGTATCTCCTCGAAATAATCAGGCGAACCCCACCCCGCCAGGAAACCGTTGATCTTTGCCGCTGCCGTTGAATCGGTCAAATCCTGTTCTCCGGGATATATCGAACGCATTTCTTCGTGTATGGAGCTATGTCGCTTGAGAACATACTTCTGGTGGTAATCCTCGGCCTGGTAAAAGATCGTGTACGGAAGTATTTCGGTCACCACTGTGCGACCTGACTTCTGTTCTGTCCGCCTTACGGCGCTTTGGGCTGCCTGTTTCTGATTTTCGTTGTGAACGAGGATTATCGAGGCATACTGTCTGGAATACGAGGGAGAAAATGGATCGTGGGCTTTGAATAATTCCATTAGCAAATCCTCGTAGGTAATGATTCCCGGATCGAAAATTACCTGGACAGACTCAGCGTGATCGCCGATGGCTCTGTACGTGGGATCGGGCGTTGTCCCGCCCGCGTAGCCCACCCTTGTACTGATAACCCCCTCCATGCTCCCGAACCGGGAGTCGGGTCCCCAGAATCAGCCAAGAGCGAAAGTGGCGGTCTCCATCGAAGGCGATCTGCTCCGATCGATAGCCCGGATATCGCTGATGTGGACATTCTTCATGCTTTCA